>JBPCPI010000106.1:0-41641 GCA_050999295.1 Geodermatophilaceae bacterium
TCGTCGTTCTCCGCGTACACCGCGGTGATCTCCGGGTTGGAGCGCAACAACTGCTCCATGACCTGCTGCCCCTTCTCCCGGGAGAACTCGCCGGTCTGCTGGGCCACGATCTCCAGGCCCGGCGCCTCCGCCTCGACCTGGTCCACGAAGCCGTCGGTCCGGTCGGTGGTGACGTTGTTACCCGAGGAACCCAACAGGATGGCGACACTGCCCTCGCCGCCGGTCGCCTCGATCATCTGGTCGGCAGCCCGGCGGCCCTGCTCGACGAAGTCCGAGCCCAGGAAGGACAGATAGTCCGCACACGGCTCGGCGTTGACCTTGCGGTCGATCGTGAGCACCGGGACGCCCTGCTCCTTGGCCGCCTCGAAGGCAGGCTCGAGCCCATCGGAGTTCAGTGGGGCAACGATGAGGAACTGTGCCCCCTGGGCGAGCATGTCCTGGATATCGGCGATCTGCTTGGACAGCTGCGAGTCCGCGTTCGTGACTAGCAGCTGGGCCACACCGGCCTCCTCCGCCGCCTCCTGGATGGACTGTGTCTCGGCGATCCGGAAGGGATTGGCCTCCTTCTCCGACTGGGAGAACCCGACGATCGCATCGGCGAGGTCGATCTCCTCGGCGCCGTATTCCTCCAGGGTGCATCCCTCGCCGGACGTGCCAGCTGTCTGTTGGGCTCCGCCGGTGGAGTCCCCGTCACCGCCCGCCCCGTCGCTCTCGGGGTTGGCGCACCCACTGGCCAGCAGCAGACTCAGGACCGCAAACATCCCGGCGACCTGCCGGATGCCCAGCCAGCCCCTGCGCCGGAAGGGTCGAGCGGGATCGCCCTCAGGTCGGTGGGAGCGGCCTCGTCCGCTCAACGGCACGCTGCTGGTCATCTGTTGGTCACTCCTCGGCTGGGACCGCACCTCCGGGGGCGGTGCGGGTTCGTGAAAGTCAACTGAACCGCGGACGAAAGGTATCTGTCAATACCGTGCACAATGGATCAGAACCGATCACGGTGCTAGTCCGGCTGATGCACCACGGTGCCCAGCTCACCGAACGCGTGGATCTCCGCGGCGTCGGCCCGCCGGTCGCAGACCAGGTGCCCGATCCGCTCCGGCGGCACGGTCTGCACCATCGTGTCCACGCCGATCTTGGTGTAGTCGACGAGGCTAACGACCTCCTCTGCCGCCGCGGCCAAGGCGCGGTCCACGGTCGCGACCGTCAGATTCGGGGTACTCAAGCCGCGCGCCGCAGTGAGGCCGTTGCCGGAGATGAAGGTGCGCCGGACACGCAGCCGCGCTAGCGACTCCTCGGCCCCACTGCCGACCAAGGCATAGATGGAGCCGCGCAGGCTCCCCCCGGTCATCACCACCTCGACTCCCCTGGCCCGCACGAGAACTTGGGCCACAAGCAGCGAGTTCGTCACGACCGTTAGCTCGCGGAAGCGGGTCAGCTGCTTGGCCAGCGCCTGGGTGGTCGTACCGGCACCGATTGCGATCGCGTCCTCCTCGTCGACCAGCTCCACCGCAACGCGCGCAATCGCAGCCTTCTCCTCGGCGGCGCGCTGGGACTTCTCCGAGTACGTCGGCTCATACGCCATGCTCCCCGGCAGCACCGCCCCGCCGTGCCGCCGATCCAGCAACCCGTCCGCCTCCAACGCACGCAGGTCCCGACGGACGGTGACCTGCGAGGTCTGCATCGCGTCGGCGAGGGCACGCAACGACACCGCGCCGTCGTCCCGTACCCGCTCCAGGATCAGTCGTCGTCGTTCAGCTGGGAACATAATGTGACAGTATCGCTCGCGTGGCTCGTGCCAGAGGGTCGACCTGATGACCCGCAACCATCGGCCGACCGAACCGGTGACCTGCCTGTGACCTGCCTGTTCTGCACCCAGTTGTTGCCCAGCAGCGCGTTGCCCATCCGGGACAACCTCCGGCAGCTGGTCAACTCCGCGCCGCTCGACTGAGCGCCTTCCGCTGCCCGGCAGGCCCGGTCAAGTCCGGAACCAGTGCGGCGAGTCCGATCAGGAGCCGAAGCTGACTGCGGAGAGCAGGGTGGAGAGCACCTGGGTATGCCAGGTGAGCAGATCCGGATGATGGTTGTCAGTCCGGGCGATGGCCAGATGCCCTGCGCCATACCAGATCTCGTCGCGATCCTCGCTGGCCAGTAGCAGCGCGCGCACCGGCTCCGTCAGCAGCGCACGAGCCATGGGGGTGTCCTCGGATACCAGCAGCGTCCATCTGGTGTCGAAGGCCTGGTCCCCGCTGGGCTGGACCATCATGCCGCCGATCTTGTGCGACCAGAAACGGGCCGGGACCAGCCGCAGGGTCGGCAGGGCGACCAAGGTCAGCGCCGCGGTGACCGCATACCGCCCGACCCGATCGCGGCCGCGTTCGTACACGATCTCGAACGCCGTCATTCGCCAACTGCCGGCCTGCCCGCGCACGACGCCCCTGGCATGGTGATAGGCATCCAGCCGCATCGGGGCGGACGCGATGAGATCAACGAGCGGCGCGTCCTCGGCGGCATCCCCGTCACTGACCGCCCACCCGCAAGCCTGAGCCCACTCGGTCAGGGCCGGTGCCTCGGGCTGGTCGGTCCACCAGTCCGGCATCGAGAACAGCCGACTCCGACGGCGGCCGGGCACTCGGGCGGGTTCCTCGGGCCCCGGGGCGGGCCCGGGGCCGCTGCCGTACGGAGGCCCGCCGTACGGAGGCCCGCCGTACGGCGGTTGGCCCGGATCCTGTGGCGGCGGGGTCGTCATGTCTTCGACTCTCTCACGTCCTCCCATCGCAAGCGGCAGCTGCAGGCGATGCTCGCCGGGCTGGAAAGCGGTGCGTCAGGGTCGGTTCAGGGTTGTCTCGGGGCGCTCCCCGATGCCCGATATCGCCGGCCGCGAGCACTGTCGTGGGTATGAGCACACAGCCCGAATCCCGCGCCGAGGCTGCCGCGAGCCAAGCCTCGGACACGCGGGCGTCCACTGAGGCGCCGGACCAACGTCCGGCAGCCGGACCCGACGCACCAGCACCCGCTTGGTATCCGTATCCGCCTGAGCGGGACACCCGGATGCGGCGCAGCGCCACCGACAAGATGATGGCCGGTGTCTGCGGCGGTATCGCCGAGCACACCGACATAGATCCGGTCTACATCCGGCTGGCGTTCCTGGTCAGTCTGTTCTGGGGCGGAATCGGCCTGTTCGCCTATATCGCAGCCGCCGTGCTCATGCCCAGACCAGTTCCACCAGGTCCGTGAACACGGCCGACCAATCCGCCGTTATGCGCATGAGTCTCCGATCACCTGGTGGGTGGCCCGTTCCGGTTGGAAATGGGGATCCACGGACGCGGTGCGTCTCGACAGGTTTCTAGCTCGTGAGTGCTCAGGGCGTAGTGGCGGTGCACCATCCGCGCTCACGATCTTCGGGGCGGAGACTGGAGCGCCCCAGCAGTCCCCGCAAGCTCCTCCGCAGCTATTTCGGATTACCGGCAAGAAAGCCGCCGACCGGAATTCGGACGTGATGCGCATACCTGCAGCCTGTGGGCCGCTCGGGATGTCGTCGCGGTTCTGGAGCGGCAGCGGTACGGCGGAACCCGACGGGAATTCAACCGCGCCGCAGCCGGGTCAGCCGAATGTGTCGCGTAGCCCGCGGCCTTTGAACCGTCGCGGACCCGCGTGCCGGGTCGGGGCCACCGGGCCCTGGACTCGAATCCGGCGGATCAGGTTGCTGCCTAGTTCTGCCGCCAGTCGGGCCTGCATCTTGGGGACCAGCAATCGCAACTGGGTGGCCCAGGCGGTCGTGTCGGCGACGATCAACAGTTCGCCGTCGCGAAGTTGCTCCGGCCGGCAATGGGCGGCGATCTGCGGTCCGACGAGAGCGGGCCAGCGGCCGAAGAGCGTTCCCTCCCGCGCCTGATCGCCCCAACCCCGGTCATCGACGAGCCGGCCGACCAGCGAACCCAGCGGTTGCGGGTCAGTGGGATCCGGCCCGGCCGAACTCCAGTTCTCCCGACGCCTGCCGGCTACCCGCCGTGGCTGGGCCTCGGGATTGGCCTTGGCCGTACGCGCCGCCGCCTGCATCGCCGCCCGGGCCAGGTCCCCCGGCGTCGCCCCGGCAGCAGCGCCAGCCCCGGGACCAGCGCCACCCGCGGGACCTGGGCCGCCCCCCGGGTTGTCTTCCGAGGTCACGACATCCCGCGATCATCGCGCGGCGTGCACGAATCGAGGTGGAATCCGGTCACCGATCCATGATCGCGCAGCTCTGCCGTCCGTGGGCGCCTAGGCAATGGGATGGACTTCCCCGTCCGCCACCTCGAACCGCATTCCGTTCAGCGACTCCGGTACGTCCTCGGAGACGGCTGCGGTGATCAACGTCTGCTCGGCCGCGGCCGCGATCGTGGACAGGTGCGCCCGGCGCCGGCTGTCCAGTTCGGCGAACACATCATCCAGGATCAGGATCGGCTCGACGCCATCGGCACGTAATAGGTCGTACGCGCCCAGTTTGAGCGCCAGTGCAAACGACCAGGACTCCCCGTGACTCGCGTACCCCTTGGCCGCGGTGTCACCCAGGCGTAACCGGAGCTCGTCACGGTGCGGGCCGACCAGGGTGATCCCCCGGTCGAGCTCATCGCCGCGGACTCCGAGCAGCGCCGCAGCGATCGCCTCGGTGAGCTCGGCGACCGAATCCGGGGAAGATCGCAACGTTAGGTTCGGATCAGGGTGCCCCTGAGTCGAATCATTCGAGTCGGGGAGGCCCTGAGTCGCGTGGCCATCGTGCGGATCGTGGTGCGGATCCCGGTTCAGCACCGAACTCTCGTACGAGATCCCGGCTGCGACCGACGCGTCCGACCCGAGGCCGGCGATCGCGGCGTACGCGGCGCTCACGTACGGCGCGAGCTCGGCCACCAGGCCCAACCGGCCGGCCAACAGCTCGCCGCCGACCCGCGCGACGTGACCATCCCAGATGTCGAGGGTGCTCAGTGCGTCCCCGCGGGCATGCCGAGCGGTCTTGAGCAGGGCATTGCGCTGTTTGAGCACCCGGTCGTAGTCCTGGCGAATTCCGGCATACCGCGGGGAACGGGTTACCAGCAGTTCGTCCAGGAACCGGCGCCGCTCGGACGGATCGCCACGGACCAGGGCCAGATCCTCGGGCGCGAACAGCACGGTGCGGACCAGCCCGAGCAGTTCGCGCGGGCGGGGCAGCGGCGCCCGGTTGACCCGGATTCGGTTGACCTTGGCCGGACTGATCTCGCACTCCACGAGCATTTCGCGGTCATCCCGCCCGAATCGGGCCCGGATGACCGCCTGATCGGCACCCTGCCGGACCAACGGCGCATCGGTGGCCACCCGGTGCGAGCCCAACGTCGCCAGATAGCCGACTGCCTCGACCAGGTTGGTCTTGCCCTGTCCGTTCGGGCCGACGAAGACCACCGGACCCCGCTGCAGGCGCAGGTCAACAGTGACCCAGCTACGGAATTCGTGTAGGACGAGATGGCGCAGGTGCACAGCTCAGCCCACCAGGTCAGCGGCCGGGGCGCCGGCCCACCGTGGTGATCTTGACCTTTTTGTCGGTACGAGCCCCCCTGGCACGGCGTGTCGCCACCACAAGGTCAAGATCACGAGGAGGGGCAGCCGGTGTCGTCGGCCAGTCAGGCGGGATCGACGGCGACGGCAGCCCCAGCCTCAGCTGAGCCGTCGGCAGCGCCCTTCTCCGGCGCAGTTCTCGCCACGCGGTCTGCCGTACGGCGGGACGGCGGTTCGGGTGAGCCCGGCGCCTCGACGTGTTCGTCCCTGCCGACCGTGGCGTGCCCGCCGAACTGGTTGCGCAGCGCCGCAACGGCCTGCATGGCCGGAGAATCCTCCTGTCGGGAGGCAAACCGGGCGAACAGCGCAGCCGAGATGACCGGCATCGGCACCCTGTGCCGGATCGCCTCCTCCACCGTCCACCTGCCCTCGCCGGAGTCCTGCACGTATCCCCGGATGTCGTCCAGCTCGGGATCCTGCTCCAGCGCGCGGACCAGCAGGTCCAGCAGCCAGGAGCGGATGACGGTGCCTTGGGTCCAGGCGGCGAGTACGGCGGGAACGTCGGTGACCAGGTCCGCGGCGGCCAGCAGTTCGTAGCCCTCGGCGTAGGCCTGCATTAAGCCATACTCGATGCCGTTGTGCACCATCTTGGCGAAGTGGCCGGCGCCGACGTCACCGGCGTGGGCGTACCCGGCGCCGGGCTCCTCGGGGATCACCGGCGGGCGCAGCGCATCGAAGATCGGCTGGAGTCGCTGGACGTTCTCAACGGAGCCGCCGGCCATCAGGCCGTACCCGTTCTCCCGGCCCCACACGCCGCCGGAGACGCCGCAGTCGACGAAGCCGATTCCGCGCTCGCCCAGCATCGCCGCATGAACCTGGTCGTCGGTGAACCGGCTGTTCCCGCCGTCGACGAGCACGTCACCGGCCGAAAGCAGCTCACCCAGCGCGGCGATCGTCTGCTGGGTTGGCTCGCCGGCGGGGACCATCACCCACACCGCTCGCGGCCCATCCAAGGCGGCGATCAGGTCCTTGAGACTGGCCACATCGCGGGTGCCGGGGTTGACGTCGTACCCGATGACCTCGTGCCCGGCATCGCGCAACCGGCCGACCATGTTCGCGCCCATCTTCCCCAGGCCGATCATTCCGAGCTGCATTGTCGCCTCCGCGCTCCTCTTCCGTGGTTATGCGCATAACCGCGAGAAATCGGGCCGATCGGCGACGGTTATGCGCATAACCGCGAGGTGGGAGACTCAGCCTGAGCTCAACTGGGCAACCGTACGGGCATGATCAGGTACCGGTACGACGCGGCATCGCCATTCCCGCCGACTGCGCTGAGCACCGCCGGTTTGAGCGGCGTGGTCATCTCCAGCCGGGCCGTTTCCGAGTGCACGGCGGCCAGGCCGTCGAGCAGGAAGGTGGGGTTGAACCCGATCGTCGTGGGTTCGCCGTCGAAGGCGGCATCACAAGTCTCCTCGGCCTGGGACTCCTCGTCCCCACCGGCTCGCAGGGTGACCGCGCCCGCGGTGAACTCGCAGCGCAGCGGTGCCCAACGCTCGGCCACCAGTGCGACCCGCTTGGCCGCGTCGGTGAAGGCAGCCACGTCCAACTCAGCGTGCGAACTGAACTCCGGCGGCAGGATGGAGCGGTACTTCAGGAATTCCGCGTCCAGCAGCCGGGTCGTCGTCTGTTTCCCCTGACCGGACAACCCGAGTAGCCCCTCACCCACGCCACTGCTGGACAGCGACACGGTCACCTCCGAGCCGCCGGTAAGGGTCTTCGCGGCATCGGCCAGGGTTCGAGCCGGTACGAGGATCGCCGCACTGGCGCCCGGCGTTCCGGGTGTCCAGGTGAACTCACGCAGCGCCAACCTGAAGCGGTCGGTGGCGACCAGGGTGATCGTGTCGGCCTCGATCTCGATCCGTACGCCGGTGAGCATCGGCAGGGTGTCGTCGCGGCCGGCGGCGATGGCCACCTGCCCCACCGCCTCGGCGAAGACCGAGGCCCGCACGGTTCCCGCGGTCGAGGGCATCGCTGGGAGAGCCGGATAGTCCTCCACCGGAAGGGTCGGCAGGCTGAACCGAGCGTTTCCGCACTTGATCGACAGCCTCGGACCTTCGACGGCTACGTCGACCGGATGTGGGGGCAGGGACTTGGTGATGTCGGCGAGCAACCGACCGGACACCAGGGTCCGGCCGGCAGTGGCCGCGTGCACCGGCAGTTGGGCCTGGGTGGAGACCTCGTAGTCGAACCCGGACACGTCCAAGGAGTCTCCGTCGACGCTCAGGACCAGGCCGGCGAGGACCGGGACCGGTGGACGCATCGGCAGACTGCGTGCCGTCCAAGCGACCGCCTCGGCGAGTGCATCTCGCTCGACCCGGAACTTCATCTATGTCCCCATCCTCAACTGATTCGCATCCTGGTTGTGGTGCATGTCTCCTCGATAGATAGCAGTCGCCATCGTCATCACGCCTGTGGATGCTGTGGATACCACGTCGTCGTACCTGCTCGGCAGGCGCACTGTCCACCGCGGTCACTGTGTACCGACCTGAGCGTGGAAGGTGAACGATTGGGGACATCGATGTTTCAGACGGGTTACCAACCCACCCACTCTGCCGGTATCCACCGTTGTCCACACCGTTGTCCCCACGCTGTGCACGCCTGGCAGATCGGCGTTCTCGGATCGTCCTCTGTGGATTGAAAACATGCCGAGCAGGGTCGGCACAGCTTGGTGGGTATGCATTGTCGTCACGGCCGGCCCTACTGCCGGGCGCGCGCCTTGATCCGGCTGGTCAACTCGGTGACCTGATTGAAGATGGCGAGTCGTTCGGCCATCAGGGCACTGATCTTGCGTACGGCATGCATCACCGTGGTGTGGTCCTTGCCACCGAAGATCTGTCCGATCCGGGGCAGGGACAACTCGGTCAGTTCGCGGCAGAGATACATCGCGATCTGGCGGGCGGTGACCAGGACCCGGCTGCGGCTGTGTCCCTTGAGGTCATCGACAGTCACGCTGAAGTACTCCGCGGTGACCGACATGATGATGGTCGCGGTGATCTTCGGGCCTTCGGTGTCGGGCAGCAGGTCGCGCAGGACCTCCTCGGCCAGCCCGATCGAGACGCCGGTGCGGTTGAGGCTGGCGTAGGCGTTGACCCGGATCAACGCGCCCTCGAGCTCCCGGATGTTCGTCTGGATCTTCGAGGCGATGTACTCCAGCACCTCTGGAGCCACCTCGGGCAGCACGTCGCCGGCAACCTTCTTGCGCAGGATCGCGATCCGAGTCTCCAGGTCGGGGGCCTGTACGTCGGTGATCAGCCCCCACTCGAAGCGGGTACGCAGCCGGTCCTCCAGCGTGGTCAGCTGCTTGGGCGGGCGGTCTGAGGAGATCACGATCTGCTTATTGGCGTTGTGCAGCGTGTTGAACGTGTGGAAGAACTCCTCCTGGGTCCGCTCGGCACGCTCCAGGAACTGGACGTCGTCGACGAGCAGCAGGTCCACATCGCGGTAACGGCGGCGGAAGTCCTCGGCCCGCCCGGCGTGCACCAGGTTGATGAAGTCGTTCGTGAACTCCTCGGTGGTGAAGTAGTTCACCCGGTTGTGCGGGAACACGGTCTCGCTGTAGTGCCCGATCGCGTGCAGGAGGTGGGTCTTGCCAAGTCCGGACTCCCCGTAGATGAACATCGGGTTGTACGCTCGGACCTCGGCCACGGCAAAGGCCGCCGCGTGTGCGAAGCGATTGCTGTTGCCGATCACGAAGCTGTCGAAGGTGTATTTGGGGTTCAGCCGCGCCGGTGGATGTGGACGTGACCGTGCGCGAGCCATCGGCGTGACCCGACCGTCGTGATCGGAGGCGGGCGGGGGTGAGCCGTCCGGGCCCTCGGCGGAATCGCTGCGCCGGGTGTGGTCGCTCATCGAGCGGACGTTGCGCGAATCCGTACGGTCCTGTGCGGGGATCCCGTGCGGGTCGGGCAGGCGCTGGACATGCGGTTCGACCGGGACGCTGGGGTCGTCTTCGTCGAGTTCGTAGGCCACGGTTTCGTCGGCCTCCCGGTCGAAGCCGGCGGTGTCGGGCACCGGGGCTTCAACCGCTTCAACGGTCACCGCGATCCGGACCTCGCGGCCCACTTCGATGCACAGCTGCTCGGTCAGCCGCGGCCGTAGCCGGGACTCCAGAAAGTTCTGGGTGAACTCGTTGGGGGCCGCGATCAGGACGGTGTCCTCGACCAGGCCCACTGGACGGGTAAGGCCGAGCAACGCCATCTGATGGGGGGCGAGGTCGCTGCGCTCGAGGCTGGTGAGCACCCGGTCCCAGGCTGCGGCCAAGTCTAGCGGCTCAGCCACCTACGCTTGTCCCCCCTCGGCGTTCCTCGTGCCCGGTGCGGAAAGGTGCCCGCTCAGCGCATGCCGCCCGGACGTCGTCGGGCAGTCCACACGCTTATCCACAGGCTGTGCATCGAGCCGAACGCCGAGTCGTCTTCCCAACCCGGAGGCGGCCTACCGTGACAAAGTCGTGCTGGTAGCCGGGGAAGCCTGCGGGGCGGGCGAAGGTAAAAGCTAACAGGCCCGGTGTGGCGGCGACAACCGACAGTTCGGTCGGGCTAGCCTGCTGGGTTTCGGCGACCGCCGCGCCCGGGGCCGCAGACCCCCTGGATTGACCAGGGTCGCGCCGGTCACCTACGTGGGAGGCTCCCGCCCAGGTGCCCCCGCGGCAACGTATGCTGTGTCTTTGCGTGGTCGCCTTCGCCGGCGGAGCGCCCCCACGTCAACATGGCCTCGCCGACTCCGCGATGCCTCCGCACACGTCAGGAGTATCGACCGTGAGCAAGCGCACCTACCAACCGAACAACCGCCGGCGTGCCCGCACGCACGGTTTCCGGTTGCGGATGCGGACCCGTGCCGGTCGTACGATCCTGTCGGCCCGCCGCCGTAAGGGCCGCGGCAAGCTTTCTGCCTGATTCGGGCCCCCCATCAACCGGCCCACCCACCCAGCGTCAATGTTGCCCCCATCGGTCCGGCTGCGCCGCCGCGTCGAGTTCGACGCCGTGGTGCGGGGTGGACAGCGCTGTGGGCACGGACCGTTGGTCGTACACGTTCAACCCAGCATGTCGCACACCTCGGTCGGCTTCATCGTCAGCCGAGGTGTCGGGAATGCCGTGACCCGCCACCGGGTGACCCGCCAACTGCGCCACCTGATGCGCGCCCGGCATGCCGGTCTTCCGGCCGGTACCGGTGTGGTCGTCCGAGCGTTACCTGCGGCGGCCGGACTCAGCAGCGCAGACCTGGGCACAGCTCTGGATCGCGCGCTGCACCGCGCCGTGGCCCGGTCCCGGACGTCCGGTGCGGGCCGTGGGACAGCTGTCCACGCGGCGAGATCGTGAGCACCGAATCCGGGCCCGCCGGGCCGACCGAACCCCTGCCCGGTCGCGTGGGGCGAGGTCTGGTCGCGGCCGTGCGCTGGTATCGCGACGCGGTCAGCCCCGCGCTACCCCAGCGGTGCCGCTTCTATCCCACCTGCAGCGCGTACGCGGTGACCGCCTTGCAGCGATACGGCCCGGCTCGCGGCAGCTGGCTGGCCCTGCGGCGGATCCTGCGCTGCGGACCGTGGCATCCAGGCGGGGTCGATTACGTACCGCCGCTGGGCCTTGGCTACGCGGACTGCGATCCAGAGGACCACCCGGCGCACCTCGCGGCGTCCGGCAATAACATTGTTGCGTCAGGCAAAGACGTTGGGCCGCAACGGCGGTCGCTGAGTCAGGAGACGGCTGTTGTTTGATTGGCTGTATACTGCGATCTCGTGGGTGCTCAAGATGTGGCACTCGCTGTTCTCGACGTTCCTCGATCCTGCGGCCGGACTGACCTGGGCGCTGTCCATCGTCTTCCTCGTCATCACCGTCCGGATCCTGCTGTTCCGGCTGTTCGTGAAGCAGGTTCGCTCGCAGCGTGCGATGCAGGAACTGCAGCCCGAGATCGCCAAGCTCAAGAAGCAGTACGGCAGCGACCGACAGGGCATGGCCCAGGCGATGTCGGCGCTGCAGAAGGAGCGCGGGGTCAACCCGCTGGCCGGCTGCCTGCCGATCCTGCCGCAGATCCCGATCTTCATCGGTTTGCTGCATGTGCTGCGGCGGCTGCGTCCGGGCGCGCCAGGGCTGTACGGGTGGAACGAGACCCTCACCGACCAGGCCGCCAGCGCTCAGGTGTTCGGGGCGCCCATCTCGTCGGCCTTCATCATGCCCGGGGGCGTCAAGACCGACTCGATCCTGGCGTTGCCTGGGGTGGAGCTGTCCACGATCCGGGTCGTCACCACGATCCTGATCGTGGTCATGTGCCTGACCACCTTCTTCACCCAGAAACAGATCATGTCCCGCTCCGGGCCGGTCGAGGGCCAGGCAGCAATGATCCAGAAACTGCTGCTCTACGGCATGCCGATCGGACTTTTCGTGTCCAGCTTCTTCTTCCCGCTGGGCGTGCTTATGTACTGGTTCGTCAACAACCTGTGGACCCTTGGCCAGCAGTTCTACATCCTCAAGAAGCTGCCGCCGCCCGGCTCGGCCGGTGCGAAGGCGAAGACTGACGCGGAGCGTCCCAAAATCGATCCGAAGGAGTTGGCACCCAAGCCGGGCGCCAAGCCGATCCGTGGGCCGAAGGGCCGTACACCGGTGGTCAACGCCGCCACTGCGGCCGAGTTGCACAGCCCCGACGAGGACGCGCCCACCAAACCGGCGGCGGGCACCGGGGGTGCGAAGCGATCCGGCGGCTCCAAGTCGGCGCGGCCGTTAGCCAAGCCGTTGGGCAAACCCATGGCCAAGCCGTTGGCGAAGCCCTTGGCCAAGGGGGGGTCGGGCAACGGCGCCAAGGCGGCTGGCAAGGGCGCCGGTACCGGGGGCACTGCGCGGTCGGCGTCCGGGTCGGGGTCGGAACCCTCGCCCAACGGAGCTGCACCGTCCGGCGGGCCTGCCGCCGGGACGTCGCAGCCGGCCGGCAACGCGAGTCCGCTACCGGGAAAGCCAAAGGCGCAGGCCGGGTCCGGCGTGCGCCCGGCCAATCGCCCGGCCGCGAACAAGAACCGGCGTAAGAAGCGCTAGATACCGACCTCTGCGCGGCAAGGTGCTTGGGGCCGCTGCGCCACGGGTCGGTCTCCCGCGACTGACCCATCGAGTCCATGAGAAACGCTGAGCAAGGAGTCCTCCCAGTGACAGAGTCGACCACCGAACCAGACGCAACGCCCGCAGAACCTGAGGTGCGACCGCACCGCCGCACCGACCCGCTCCCGACTGCCGATCATCCCCCGGGGGTCGCGACTGAGGGGGCCAACGATGACCCGGCGATCGTGGACGGCGCCGGGTCGGCAGCCGTTTCCGCGCCCGAAGCAGGCGACCCGGACTCGCGGCTGGACGGCGAGACGCCGCAGGGTGCCTCCGGCGCGGCTGATTCCGCCCCGCTGAACTCCGCCGAACCCGAAGACGACACCGAAGCTGGCGGCGACGTCGACGAAGCTCCCAGCTCCGGAGAGGCGCTTCTGGTGCAGGAAGGCGAGATCGCCGGCGACTATCTCGAGCAGCTCCTCGACATCCTGGACTATGACGGCGACATCGACCTAGACGTCGAGGGCAGCCGGGCAGTCGTGGCGATCGTGGGAGCCGATGACCTCGATCCCCTGGTCGGCGTTCGCGGTGTGACCCTCGACGCCCTGCAGGAGCTCACCCGGCTCACCGTGGCTCAGCAGACGGGCGTACGGACTCGGCTGATGCTTGACATCGGCGGGTACCGGGCCGGACGGCGTACCGAATTGAGCACCCTGGCCACCAGCACTGTGGCCAGGGTGCTCGAATCCGGCGAGAGCGTACGGATGAGTCCGATGAACGCCTTCGAGCGCAAGATCGTCCACGACGTGGTGACTGAAACCGCCGGTGTCCACAGTGCGTCCGAGGGCGAGGATCCGGACCGCCGCGTGGTCATCCTGCCCGATCGGTGACCCTGCCAGGCACCGCGGCGACGGTGTTCGGTGATCGTCTCCCCCTGGCCCAGCGGTTCGCTGACTGGCTGACCGGGCCAGGGATCGTTCGTGGGCTGCTTGGTCCGCGTGAGGCGGATCAGGTGTGGGCACGCCATGTGCTCAACGGTGTAGGGATCGCCTCCCTCATCGCGCCCGGGTCCGTGGTGCTCGATCTCGGGTCTGGTGCGGGGCTGCCCGGTGTGCCGCTCGTCTTGGCCCGCCCGGATCTGCAGGTGTTTCTGGTCGAACCCAAGGCCCGGCGGGCGGAGTTCCTCCGCGAGGTGTGCGCCGACCTCGGGCTGGCGACCCGAGTCGTCCGCGCCCGGGCCACCCCGGACGGCCTGGTGCTGTTGCCCGAAGGCACATCCGGTACGGCACTACCGCCGGCCGACGTTGTGACTGCTCGCGCGGTTGCCTCGATCGCGGACCTAGGTCGATGGGCGGTGCCCCTACTCCGTCCGGGCGGGCGCCTCCTGGCGGTGAAAGGTGCCTCGGCGGCGGCCGAACTGGAGCGGGCTGGACCCATGCTCCAGCGGCTGGGATTCGGCGAACTGGAGGTACGGGCCGTTCCCGCCGCCGAGTCCGGTGGACAGACAGCATCCCTGGCGGGTGCGACGGCTACGGTGGTCGCGATGACGTTGAGTCATGTTTCACGTGAAACATGACCGATGAACGGACGGGCAAGATGATGTTTCACGTGAAACAAGATGGTGACCCAGGGTGAGCGAGAACGTGGTGACCCCTCCTCCCGAACCGCTGAGCCCGAGTCCCCAGCCACCCTCGACGCCGGTCCGGACCACCCCGAGCATCGTGCCCGCCGAGATCTGGAACCGGCTCGCCGACGTACCCTCTCCAGCGGCCAGTGCGTCCCCAGCGACCCCGATCGCGTTGGAGGCGGAGCGCGCCACCCGCGTACTCCATGCGCGCGACCAAACATCGTTCGCGCTTCCGAGCAGTCCCCGGGTGATCACGGTGTCCAACCAGAAGGGCGGCGTCGGCAAAACCACTACGGCAGTGAACATGGCGGTCGCTCTGGCGATGCACGGTGCTCGGGTACTGGTCATCGACTCCGACCCGCAGGGAAACGCCAGCACCGGACTCGGCATCGCGCACGGACTCGGTACTCCGTCGATCTATGACGTACTGATCGGGGAGAGCTCACTCGCCGAAGTCGTCGTCGAACATGACAGCGTCGCGGGGTTGTCCTGCGCTCCGGCGACGATCGACCTTGCCGGTGCCGAGATCGAACTCGTGTCGCTGGCGGCCCGAGAGACCCGGCTGCGCAAGGCAATTGCGGCCTACCTCGCCGAGGTTGCCGATGCTCCGCCGCACTACGTCCTGATCGACTGTCCGCCATCGCTGGGACTGCTCACGGTGAATGCGCTAGTGGCGGCCGACGAGGTGCTGATCCCGATCCAGTGTGAGTACTACGCCCTCGAGGGCCTGGGTCAACTGTTGTCCAGCATCGAGATGATTCGCGCGCACCTCAACGAGTGTTTGGCGATCTCGACGATCCTGCTGACGATGTACGACGCACGTACCCGGCTGTCGGATCAGGTGGCCGACGAGGTGCGCCGACATTTCGGTCCGCTGGTCCTGGAGTCGGTCGTCCCGCGCAGCGTCCGGGTTTCCGAGGCTCCGGGGTACGGCCAGTCCGTGCTCACCTACGACCCCGGCTCGCGGGGTGCGGTGAGCTATCTGGAGGCAGCCCGGGAGATGGCTGGTCGCGGCCGGGCTGCACCCCATCCCCCGGCGGCTCCGGCGGCTCCGGCGGCTCCGGAGGGCCACGCCTCCGCCGGCAGTGCCGAGCACGAAGAGCCGGCTGACCACGACAAGCAGGCCGAGCACCACGAGCAGGGAGCGAAGCAGTGACGAAGCGGGGCGGGCTCGGCCGCGGTTTGGCGGCACTGATCCCAACCTCTGCCAACACGCCGGATCCCGCGCCGAGCGGAGACGACGCCAGCGAGCTCCCCTCCGCCGCGGCCGATCGCCGCGTGGCCGACGAACACCCACCGGCCGAGCAGCCACCGCCGGTCATGCCACGCAGCGCAGCGACGGGCGAACCCGAGCCAGTACCGGGACTGGCCCTGCGGGAGATCCCGCTCAAGGACGTGGCGGCCAATCCGCAGCAGCCCCGTCAGGTCTTCGACGAGGATGCGCTGGAGGAACTCGCCCACTCGATCCGGGAGTTCGGCCTGCTGCAGCCGATCGTCGTACGCCAACTGAGCAGCGGCACCTATCAGCTGGTCATGGGTGAGCGGCGACTGCGGGCCGCGGCACTGGCCGGGCTCACGGCGGTGACGGCCATCGTCCGCGACACCGCCGACGATGCGCTGCTACGGGATGCGTTGCTGGAGAACATCCACCGCGTACAACTCAACCCGCTCGAGGAGGCCGCTGCCTACGACCAGCTACTCGTGGAGTTCGGTGTCACGCACGAGCAATTGGCCGGCCGACTGGGGCGCAGCCGCTCGCAGATCACCAACACCATCCGGCTGCTGCGACTCCCGGTTCCGGTGCAGCGCCGAGTGGCGGCCGGCGTTCTCTCGGCTGGACACGCCCGCGCGCTGTTGGGCCTCGATGACGCCGGTGCCCAGGAGGCACTGGCGACCAGGATCGTCGCCGAAGGGCTCTCGGTCAGGGCGACCGAGGAACTCGTGGCCACCGCCCCGGCCGTACCCGGACGAACCCGCGCCAAGCGCACCGGACGGATCTCTGCACCCGGCGCTGATGATCTGGCCGAGCGGCTCTCCGACGCCTTCGACACCAAGGTCCGGGTCGAGATCGGCCGTCGCAAGGGTCGGATCGTGGTGGAATTCGGATCGATCCAGGACCTGGAGCGCATCGTCGCCCTGATGCACCCAGGCGAGGGGACTTGATCCGGATAACGGCACATTAGGAGCCCCGCTGAGGGCACTTCATCCGGATAAAGTCCGCCATCGCCCGGACCTCAACCGCTGGTGCTGTCCTTGTTGCGCCGGCTCGTGGCCGTGAATGCCTCGGCCGGGAAGGCTCCGGCGGCCTGGGCGCGGCGGGTGAAACCCAGCCCCAGTTCGGTGAGCCGGGCGAGATCGGCCTCGCCCAATGATTCGTACGGTGCCCGAGCCAGTTCGTCGGTCCGCTCCTCGATTCCCTGCCGTACCCGCTCCCCGTCCACGGTCAGGCCGCCCTTCTCGTCGAGCAGCCCACGTTCCTGCAGGCCGGCGACGCCTGCGGCCCAGAGTTCGGCCGACCAGCCGCGGGTGGCCTGGGCGAACTCCGGGGTGAAGCTCTTGCCGGTGGCTTGGTGGGTGATCAGGGCGTCGAGTCCGGCGAGCCGGGCGTCGACGAGTGCGGCCAGGTGACCATCGCCGCGGAATTCGCGCAGCAGCGTGATCGAGTGCCATAGCGAGATGAGCGGCTCGGTCGGGTACTCGAGGTCGGCGTGCGCGGCGTACAACGGCCGGCCCTGCGGCGTACAGGCCTTCGCGGCTCGCCGCGCTAGGGTCGCCGCCTCTACCACCTCGTCCGAGTCAGCGACCTTGGCTCCGAGTAACCGCCGTAGAACCTTGTCTGCCAACAGGAATCGGGTATTGACGATGTCTTCCGGGCTGGCCAGGGTCCACGCACGCGGGATATGCCGGGCCACCAGGGCCGGGTTGAAGTTGTAGAACGTGGCGACCACGACACCGGGGCCGACCGCTCCCATGGGTGCGGCGCGGCTGGCGAAGTAGGTCATCCGCCCGGGACGAAGCCCGATCGCACTGAACGCCTCGTCGGCCTCGGGAGCGAAGTAGATCAGCGAGTGCAGTGGGTCCAGGACGTTGTGGCATCGCCGGGGCGCAGGAGAGGGCATGCCCCCACCGTAGGGCGGCGGACAACCAGAGCGCCGCCCTGGCGCTCAGGGGAAGGTCGGCGGCGGCGCAGCGTCGGGCAGCGAGATGTTGCGACCACCGGAGCCGCCGGCTCCCAGTCTCGGCTCGTAGCTCAGCACCTCCGGCCCCTGCCGGTACCGGGAGGCGAGGTCCAGCACCGGATCGGCCCCCTCGGTCATGGTCAGGCAGGGGGCCAGGAACCTACACTTCGGGCAGTGCCGGTCCGAGGGAGTCGGATAGAGCGGCAGGTCCGGGCGGAGCATCTCCAGCACCTCGGTGCCGATCTGCCGGGCCGCAGCCTCGATCTCGCCTCGACCGCGTCGGATCCGGGTGCGCCGAATCGGTCCCGAGACTTCCTGATCCAACCGCTGCACAGTGACCGGCCGACTGTCCAGCCGGTCGAGGCGCTGGGTCTGCGGGACCGAGCGGCCACCGCCGCTGGGCTCGTTCTGCGAGTAGCCACCACGCCCGGGCCGCCCGGTCCGCGTCTCGGCCGGTGCGGGACCCAGGTCAGCCGGCGGGGACCGGAGGACCTCATTGTGGATGGTTCCGGCGACATCCATTCCCAGATAGGTCTGTTCCCACGCCCAACAGGCGGCGATCGCGGCCTCGTCCAGAAGCAGTGCATCGGTGTCCAGCCACTGCGGCACGACGCTGTGCACCACGATCCAGTACTCGTCCGCGGCATCGGCGGCCACCATCGCCACCCGTTCGGTGTAGAGGACCTTTCGGCCGTCCGGGGCCAACAGGCCGCGGTCGGGCTCCCGAATGTCGGGGACCAGGGCCTCGACGTCGACCTCGATCTTGAGCGGGCCGAAGGAATCCAGGCTCGGAGCCCACTCGAAGTACCGTTCGAGCAACTCGGTGCCGCCGTCGAGCCCCGCCATCCGTTCTGCCGAAGGCGGAGCTGCGGCGATCGACCGCATGAAGGCCTTGCGGACCAGTGGCAGCACGATGGCGGTCTGCCAGTCCCACATGCCCGGGTAGTAGTAGACCGCCAGGGCGTCCCGGACGGCCTGATTCAGGTCAAGCGGGACCGGGTCGATGCTCTGCAGTCGCTGCCGATGGACCGACCCGAAGTCCCACTGCCGACGGCAACGCTTGTACGCCGCCCGCTCCTGTGCCGAGACTCGATAGTCCACAACCCGCCCCGCTCAATGCACGTGTGGCCACGGCTCGTCCAGCGGCCACCGGCATCGGTCATCGCCTCCGGCCATGGACTCCAGCTCGGCCACCATGTCCGCGCAGAACGCCCGTAGCCGTACGGAATCGTCCTGTGGCCAGGCGCCGGAGAAGTACATCCACACATCGGCACCGGCACTGGATGCCGGAGGCTGCGCGCCTGGAGTCACCAGCGCCCACGAGTACTCAGAGCCGCGGCGCTCGACGTAGACGATGTCCTCGGGGGTGGGCGGGGCCTGCGCAAGCGAGGCGAACAGTTCGGCACGATCCATGGGCCACACCCCTGCTGGCCAGGCTACTACCGGGGCGGCCCTGCCGACCGACCTGCATTGTTGCGGCGGCCTAGCCTCAGCCAGTGCTGGAAACCATGATCCTGATCGTCGGGGGAATCCTGGCCGGGATCGCCGGTGCCGGCGCGGGAATGGCTTCGCTGGTCTCCTATCCGGTCCTGCTCGCGGCCGGACTCCCACCGTTGATCGCCAATGTCACCAATTCCGTCTCGCTGACGCTCACCACCGCCGGCGCCGTTGCCGGCTCTCGGCTCGAACTGCGCGGCCAGGGGCCACGGGTTCTTCGGTACGGGCAGCTCGCCGTGATTGGCGGTGTGGGCGGGGCTGTGCTGCTGCTGACCACTCCTGAGGAGATCTTCGACTACCTGGTGCCGTGGTTGATCGGGATCGCCGCGGTCGCGCTGCTGTTACGTCCGCAGCTGCAGCGGCTGCACGCCGATCGACTGCATGCCGGCCACCCGATGGTGACAGTGGGAGTCGTGATCGGTGCGGTATACAGCGGCTACTTCGGCGCCGGTGCCGGAGTCCTGGTTCTGGCCCTGCTCGCCGCCGTCATCCCGGACTCGATCGCCCGACTCAACGCATTGAAGAACACCATCGTCGGTACGGCAAACACGGTGGCCGCCATCGGGTTTGCCGTGTTCGGACCCGTCGCGTGGACGTTCGTGCTGCCGCTGGCCGCCGGCTGCTTCCTCGGCGGGCTGGTGGCACCCTGGATCGTCCGGCGCATTCCCGACACCCCGCTGCGGATCTGCGTCGGGCTGCTCGGCCTAGCGCTAGCCATCAAGCTCGGCATCGACGCGTACGGACCCGTGTGAAGAACGTCAGATCACCAGGGATTGCCTGCGGTCTTACCGGCCGGACCTGGCACGGGGACGGGAGGCATCCGCCGAGTCGAGCCCGGCAGTTCGCACTCCCCGGCCGGGCGGGGCAGTCCGAAGAGGTATCCCTGTCCCACCCGGAACCCGAGCACGGACAGCCTCCTCCGCTGATCCGCAGTCTCCACTCCTTCGGCGACCGCACCCAGGGACAAGCCACGCGCGAGCTGGATGATCGCGGCCGGGATGGCTTCTGCGCCGGGGGCCGCGCCGAGCTCGGCCGTGAACGTACGATCCAGCTTCAACTGGTCCACCGGGAAACGCCCGAGATAGCTCAGTGATGACCATCCGGTACCGAAGTCGTCGAGTGCGATGCGGACCCCCGCGCCGCGCAGTCGCCGCAACCGGTCGCCGACCAGCTGGTCATTGATGAGGATACCCTCGGTCACCTCGACGATCAGGCGCTCGGGCGGGACGCCTGACACCCGCAGCGCCGCCAGCACCTCCTCCTCGATGCCGGGTTGCTGCAGCGTACGCCCGGAGAGGTTGACTGCCAGAGTGAGTTCGCTGCAGGACGGGTCACGCCGCCATGCCGCGAGCTGGGTCACTGCCGCGCTCAAGACCGTGTGGTCGACTTCGTTGACCAGGCCGGTTTCCTCAGCGAGGGCGAACCACTCACCGGCTTCCTGGACCTGCGCACCCGGGCGGCACCAGCGGGCCAGCGCCTCGAATCCCAGCACCCTGCCCGTGTCCAGGTCGACGACGGGCTGGAACCACGGTTCGATCTCGCCGTCCTGCAACGCGTGTGCCAATCGGGTGCGCAGGTCAAGGCGCTCGAGCAGTACGGTCGACATGCCCGTTCGGTACCGCGCCCACCCGCCGCCTGAGCGCTTGGCGGTGTACATCGCGACGTCGGCCTCGCGCAGCATGTCCCCGGGCGAGGAGTGCGGATCGCCGGTGGTCACCCCGATGCTCACCTCCGAACGCAGCTCGAGCCCGGACAGGAGCATCGGCGGACGCAGTACGTCCAGCAGGCGCTCGGCCGCCAACTCGGCGTCACCATGCATCAGGACCGCGAACTCGTCGCCCCCTAAGCGGGCGATGAGGTGGTCGGGCCCCAGTGCATCACGCAACCGGTTGGCGACCTCGACCAGGAGCAGGTCGCCGACATCATGGCCGAGGGTGTCGTTGACGGTCTTGAAATCGTCCAAGTCCAGGAAGGCGATCGACGGACGCGGGCCACCGGCGTTCCAGTCCGCCAGGTCCAGGGCCAACATGTCGATGAAGCGGTCCCGGCTGGCCAAGCCGGTCAGCGTGTCCCGGTCCACCTGCCTACGCAGCTCGCGGCTAGAGCGCTCCCGATCCTCGAGGACTAGTTCCAGCGCGCGCTTACGATGGGTCAGCTCTCGTGACCGTTGCTCGGCCACCGTGAGCAACCCATTCCCCCGAGCCGCGACGAGCAACACCAGCAAGATCATGATCGCGGCGGTGAAGTAACCGTCCAGAACCTCTCCGGTCAGTTGCCCGGAGAGCAGTTGATAGATCAGCAGTGCCGGGGCGAGCAGCGCGGGGGCGGCCAGCGCCCGCAGCCGGCGTCGGCTCGTCGATCCTGCCGCATCGGTGACCGGCTCGGTGAGCCGGACCATGGACGGGTGCAGCGCGGCCGCACCCACCAGGAGGTTGAACAGCATCCAGCCCGTATCGGTGACTTCGCCGCGACTGTAGAGACCCTCCACCATTCGTACGCCGTAAACGAAGTCGACCACGATCTGGACCAGCAGGCCGCCAGTCAGCAGCAGGTAGGCCGGAGGCCGCGGCGACCGACCGGCCAGCATGCGGAGCACAATCAGGAGTAGTCCGAGATCGAGCAACGGATAGGCGAGCGCCACCGCGTAGGCAGCTCCGCCGGCGCCTGGGGCCATGACATATGGCTGGATCAGCGGTTCCCACATCACCAAGGCGGCACCGATGGTCCAGATCGAGGCATCGAGCCAGGCCGTCCGATCCGGGATGGCCCGCGCCCGGAGGAAGCACCACATCGCCAGGAACATGACCGGATAGAACAGCAGATGGGCGGCATCACCGATGGACGGGAAAGCTGGCGAGCCACCCGTCGCGGGCTGGAGCGCTACGGACACGACGTCGCCGACTAGATAGAGGCTGACACCGGCGAGCAGCAGCAGCCACGGCCTGCGCGCGTCGGGCCGGTGAACGCGAACTCCCACCCAGACCCCTAGGACGGCGGCTACCGACGTCAGGAGAATGAGCGCGTCCTGGACCGAGCGCGACACGAACGGGTATAGCATCAGGGCGGCGAGATTGAGGCCGACGTAGCCCCACCGCATCGTGCGCATCCCACCCCCCGGCCGGCTGGCCTGCAGCGACCTGCCTTCGTTTATCGTTGCACAGAAAGCCAACTCGTCGGCTGCGCTACTACTCGACAGTCCAGCCCGGCCTGGCCACGGCCCGACGAGCCGACGTGTGTCTAGGCTCGCTCGGCACCCGATTGAGTAGCGAGCTGTCCCGGCCGGGCCGCGGAGCGCAGGAGGTCGGCGAGCACGGTACCGAGGTCGAGTCCGGCGGAGGCAACCGACATCGGCAGCATGGAAGTCTCGGTCATCCCAGGGGAGACGTTCACCTCCAGGAAGTACACCTCGCCATCGGCAGCGACGATCGCGTCGGTTCGGGACAGCCCGGACAGGTCCAGGCTGCGGTGCACGGTCAGCGCGACGTCGACAGCTCGGGCGGCGGCGGCGGCGTCGAGGCGGGCCGGAGTGAAGTACTCGGTCATGCCCGGCGTGTAGCGGGCCGCGTAGTCGAAGACGCCGGACTGCGGCACGATCTCCACCGCCGGCAGCGCGGTCGGCCCGTCCGGCCGGTCGATCACGGAGACCGCGATCTCGGTCCCGCGAATGAACCGCTCGATCAGCACGATGTCGGCGTACGCAAAGGCGCCGATCATGGCTTCCGGAAGCTCTTGCACGGTACTGACTTTGACGGTTCCCAGGGCCGAACCACCTTGCGCCGGCTTGAGCATCAGGGGCAGGCCGAGCCGGGACAGGATCAGGTCGAGGACCGCGCCGGCGCCAAGCTCGCGATAGGTGGAGTGCGGCAGCGCGACCCAAACCGGGGTCGCGATGCCAGCTATGGCGACCCTGGCCTTGGCTCCGGGCTTGTCCCAGGCCAGGCGGCTGGCCGCCGAACCGCTTCCGACGTACGGGATCCCGGCCAACTCCAGGACCGAGCGCAAGGAGCCGTCCTCGCCGGAGGCTCCGTGCAGCGCGATGAACACCGCGTCGCAGGGATTGGCAGCCAGGGTGGGCAGCAGAGCGGCGTCGGTGTCGAGGACGTCGACTTCGAGCCCGGCGTGGCGCAACGCGGCGCTGATCCGGCGCCCGCTGCGGATCGACACGTCGCGCTCGAAAGTGAGCCCGCCGGCGAGCACGACGACGCGCAGGGTCTCCGGGGTCGGGGCTGCCGGGGGAGCGGGATCGCTCATGGCGCGTCCGCGGCCGGGGAGGTCGCGTTGCTCGCGGGTCGGGTCGCCGTACCCGCCGCAGGTGCCGTGCCACCGGCGCGTACGCGCGCAGCTTCGGCGCCGTGCAGGGTCGCCGGGTCGATGCCACCGAAGGTCGCCCGGAGTTCGAGTTCGGACTCGATGACCCCAGCGAGGCGGCGTACCCCTTCCTTGATCCGATCGGGGACGGGGTAGCAGTCGGACAACCGCAGGAACCGCTGACCGGACCCGTCGGCATAGAAGCCGACCCCGGGGACGTAGGCCACCCGGGCAGCTATCGCCCGCGGTTGCATCACCTTCGCGTCCAAGCCAGGCGGCAACTGCAGCCAGACGTAGAACCCACCGTCCGGCCGGGTCCAGCTCACTCCGTTCGGCATGAGCGCGGCCAACGAATCCAGAGTTGCGTCCCGGCGCTCGCGGTAGAGCTCGCAGAACACCTTGATCTGCTGCTCCCAGGGCTGGGTGTCCAGATAGCGAGCCACGGCGTACTGGGTCAAGGAGGGCGGGCACAGGATCTGGGCCTCACTGGCCAGGACCAGCTTCTCCCGTACGGCGACCGGCGCGTAGACCCAGCCGACCCGTAGACCGGGGGAGAACGTCTTGGAGAACGAGCCAAGGTAGATTACCCGCTCCGCGGCGCGAGAGCGCAAGGCGGGCAACGGATCCCGGCCGAAGCCGAGCAGGCCGTATGGGTTGTCCTCGATCACCAGGAGGTCGAACTCCTCCGCGAGGGCCAGGATCTCGTCGCGCCGCTCGACCGACAGCGTGACGCCGGCCGGGTTATGGAAGTTGGGGACGGTGTAGAGGAACTTCGCCCGCCGACCCTCGGTTTGCAGGCTCAGCAGTGCCTCGCGCAGCGCGGCAGGGATCAGGCCGTCGTCGTCCATCGCGACATGCCGGACCTCGGCCTGGGAGGCCTGGAAGACGCCGAGCGCGCCCACGTAGGAGGGTGCTTCGGCCAGCACTATGTCGCCGGGATCGCAGAACACCCGGGTGACCAGGTCCAGGCCCTGCTGGGAGCCGACCGTGACGACGACGTTGTCCGGCGAGGCAGCCTGGTCGGCACCCATCCCGATGCCCTCCAGCGCCATCACATCGCAGATCCGCTCACGCAACCGCGGGTCGCCCTGGCCGGATCCGTACTGCAGCGTGGCGGCACCGTGCCCGGTGACGAGGTCGCCGATCATCGAGCCGACCGCGTCCAGCGGCAGTGCGGTGACTGCGGGCATCCCGCCGGCCAGGGATACGACCTCGGGCCGGCTCACGACGGCGAACAGGGCTCGGATCTCCGAGGCGGTCATGCGGTGGGTACGAGCCGCGTAGCGGTTGGAGTACGGATCGAGCCTGGTGCCGGACACCGGAGGAATCCTACGGTCAAGGAAGTTGATCATCGGAAATCTGGGGGTTAATCGGCGCCAGCCAGCGTAAAACCCCCCATAGTCCGATGATCAACTTTGCGAGGCGAGCCGGGCCATCCCGTCGGGCAGCGGTTGGGCATGTACGACGATCAGTCGCTGGGTGGCGCGGGAGAGTGCGACGTAGAGGTCGTGCCGCCCGCGGCCACGCTCGGCCACGATCGCGGCCGGCTCGACCACCACGACGGTGTCGAACTCCAGACCCTTGGTTGTCCGTGGGGTCAGCACGACCGCGGGCGCGTCAAGGCTGGCCCGTCCGGCGGTCGACGCTGCGGGGATCTCGCTCCGGACAGCTGCGGCAACAGCGGCCAGGTGCACGGAAGGCACGATGATCCCGACGGTCCCGCCGGATTCGCCCGCGGCATAGGCAGCGGCCTGCGCGCCGGCCAGTCGGGCGACCTCGGCCGGGAGAACCGGAGCCGGCACGCCCACGGTCACCGGTTGCTCGCCAGCGGATCTGATCGCCTCCGGCGCTGTGGCCTGCGGGTCCGCAGTGTGCAGGACGTCGGCGGCCACGGCCATGATCTCGGTGGGTGTGCGGTAGTTGACGGTCAGTTCGACCTGGCGCCAGTGCCCCGGCGCGTACGGATCGAGAGCCTGAGCCCACGTCCGCAGACTGGACGGACCACTGGCCTGGGCAAGGTCGCCGACGACGGTCATCGACCGGCTGGGGCAGCGCCGGGCCAGCATCCGCCATGCCATCGGGGACAGCTCCTGCGCCTCGTCGACGATGACGTGCCCGTACGCCCAGGCCCGGTCCGACCCGGCTCGCTCGGCCGTCGAGTGCCGGGTCGGCGCGCCCCGATAACGCGCGGCCACAAGGGACGCGTCGACCGGGACCATCAGGTCGAGTTCGGCGAGCATCTCCGCGGCGAACCCCTCCTCGGCGGCTTCTTCGGCGGCCCGGGCGACTGCAGCCGGATCAGCGGGGACGGTCGTGCCCAGCCGCTCGGCCAGTTCGTCCAGCAGCGGCATGTCGGCCGCCGTCCAGCCGGACTCGGCCGGCCGGGCCAGAACCTGCCGCTCCGCCACGGGAAGCCGGTCGGCGGCCCGGTCCAGGAATCGCTGGTCGGCATAGAGGGTCCGCAGGACGCCCTCGGGGTTGAGCACCGGCCAGCAGGAATCAAGGGCGTCGATGACCGGGTCGTGCTCGCGGAGTTCGCTGATCAGGTCCGCGCGGGAGTTCGGGTCGAGCACGTCCTGGTCCAGGGCACGGGCGGCCTGCCCGGCCAATCCGTTGACCAGTTCTCGGAGGAACACCGCCCGCGCGCGGTTGTGCGGTCGACGCGACCGCCTGGCTCGCCCGCGGCAACGGGCCACCTCGTTCCGATCGACCACCAGAGTTGTTCTGCCGTACCGTATTTCAAGCTCGCACTCCGGCAGCGACTGGTGGAGCCGGATGGCATGACCGAGAACGTCCGCCATCCGTGGGTCTCCCTTGACCGCCGCGACCGCATCGTCTTCCTCGGCGGTTACCCGGGCTCCGCGGTAGAGCCCGGAGATCGTCGTCAGCAGGACGCCGGTCTCGCCGAGGCTGGGCAGGACCCGCTCGATGTAGCGGAGGAAGACATCGCCCGGACCGACGACGAGGACACCCCGCGAAGCCAGTTGCCGGCGGTGTTCGTAGAGCAGGTAAGCCGCGCGATGCAGCGCAACCGCTGTCTTGCCGGTCCCGGGCCCGCCCTCGACGACGAGCACCCCGTCCAGACCGGAGCGGATGACCGCGTCCTGTTCGGCCTGGATGGTGGCCACGATGTCGCCCATGTGGCCGGTACGGCCGGCGTTCAACGCAGCGAGCAGGGCCCCCTCACCGGCCAGGTGCCGCTGGTCGTCCGCGCTGACCGAGTCGAGGTCGAGCACGTCGTCCTCGATGCCCAACACGATTCGTTGCCGGGTCCGGATGTGGCGACGCCGTACGACGCCCTGCGGCGCCCGGGGAGTCGCCGCGTAGAACGGTCGCGCGGCCGGCGCGCGCCAGTCGACCAGCAACCGGTCATAGTTCGGGCTGGCAACGCCGATCCGGCCGATGTAGAACCGCTCGCCATCGGCGGCATCGATCCGGCCGAAACACAAGCCCTCCTCGATCCCGTCGAGTTGGGCGACCCGATCCTCGAGCATGCCGGCCCGGCTGTCCCGCTCGGAGCGGCCCTGGTGGGTCAAGCCGGAGACCCGCTGCAGCCGGACATCCGACAGGTCCGATCGCGCCCGTGCCCGGAGTTCGTCGACCCGGCGGTAGAGCGCGGAGATGTAGACCTGCTCGGTGGCCAACTCGTCCCGGGTCCGCCCGGAAGTGCCGACCGAAGGCCCAGGGCTGGTCCGTACGTCGTCGATGATTTGCGGCTCTCTTTCTGCTCATCACGACGGCGGCGGTCGCGCGGGGGGCTCTCCATCGTCGTACGAAGTGCGCGTCCTGTCACGTCGACTTGTCCGTTGTGGGGGCCCGCGCTTGACCGTTATGCGCACAACGGCGACGAAACCGCTCCAGATCTGACCTTTGTGCGCATAACCGGCGAAGGGTGAAGGGTAGCGGGGTAGGGCGGGTCAGGAGGTCAGGGCGGCGACGACGAAGGTGGCCAATCGCTGCGCCAGATCCTCCGGTACGTCCCAGCGGAAAACGTACAACCAGGTGAAGGCAACCCCGAGCAGTACCGCGCAGGTCAGCCGGGCATCGGCAGAGCCGGTCACCTCCCCTCGATCTCGGGCGTTGGACAGGATTGCCTCGATTCGTTCGACATCGGTGGTGATGAACCGCTGCTGGGCACGTTGCTGGAACTCGGCGTCCCCGAGTTCGCCGAGCAGATACGGCAGCGCCGCCAGTGCGATCGGCGCCCGAAAGACGGTGAGTAGCCCCTCGGCCTCAGCGAGCAGATCGCCATGGAGGGATCCGGTGTGGACGTCGGGGACGAGGCTCTCGGCATAGAACAGAGCGGCGATGACCACCTCGGCCTTGGACCTGTAGCGCCGGTAGATCGCGCCCTTGCCGACACGTGCTCGGGCGGCCACCGCGTCCATCGTGAGCGCGGGGTAGCCGGAGTCGACCAGGAGGTCGCGGACCGCAAGCGGCGTTCTGGCAGTTGGTGGCCAGCTTTGCCGTCCCGCTGCTGGTACTCTCCGCCTTGCTCTTGGGCCTGCTCCGCGCCGAAGTGCCGATCCCCGGATACGTCGGGTACGCCCTGATGGTCTGGATCCTGGTCTGCTCGGCGATCCTGGAGCCGTCCGGCTTTCCCCTGGGGCTGATCCCGGCCGGAATGCTGATCCTCGCGCACCGCCGCCGGAGTCGGACCGCTGCCCCGGCCGGTTAGCGCCACAGCATCCACTTTGGAGGGGCCAAAAGCATCGGTTGGGTAGCGAACCGGCCTTAAGCGCGTCAGTCAGCGCCGCAGGGGCTGGAGGTGCAGGGCGCCGGTCGCATAGTCGTCGGCCTCGGGCAGATAGAGCCGCTGGACCGCGGCCAGCACTGCCTGGGCGATCGTGCTGCGGAATCGGGCATCGAGCAACAGCCGTCGGTCGACCGGGTGGGAGAGGTAGCCGCAGTCCAGCTGTACGGCCGGCATCCTGGTCAGCCGCAACAGATCCCATGACTTGGCATGGGTTCCGCAGTCGAGCAGCGCCGTTCGGGAGACCACCTCGCGGCGGAGCATACTGGCGAAGCTCTCGCCCACCGAGGACCCAGGCCCAGAGCCGGAGCCGGTGCCGAAGTAGTAGGTCGCGACACCCCGCGCGTGCGGCGAGGGGTGGAACTCGACATGCAGGGAGAGCAGCAGGTCGGCGTCGGTGGAGTTGGCCAGGGCGGCGCGTTCCAGCACGGTCGGGCTGCCGCGGCGACCGCGGGTCAGATAGGCCGTACCACCGGCAGCGGCCAGCTGACCCTCGATCCGTGAGGCGATGTCCCAGGTCAGGTCGGCCTCGGTGGTCTCACCCAGCACATGTCCCTTGTCCGGACCGCCATGGCCGGGATCGATGACCACCCGCTTGCCGAACAGGTGCGGACCCGACGAGACCAAGGCCGCCTCCTGACGGAGCAGTTGCGGACGCCCACCGCTGACGACTCGGTTGAGCTGACGCAGTGCCCGGATGGTCGCCGGGCCACACGTGCCGTCCGGAGTCAGTCCGTAGTCGGCCTGAAAGCCGCGCAGGGCTCGCTCGGTCGCGACGCCGAACACCGCATCCGGCTTACCCGCGTCGTATCCCAGGCCGATCAGCCGCTCCTGCAGGGTCAGGACGTCGTCCCCGTGCATCAGCCGGCTCGGCGAGTACTGCAGCAGCCGGTCACCGAAGCGCCAACGCGCCGACGTCATCGCGTCATAGGTCTCGCGTCCCACGATCCCGTCCACCGACAACCCACGGACCTGCTGGAAATGGCGTACGGCCAGTTCCACCGCGGAGTCGTACTCCGCGGTCTCGGTGTCGGCCGGTGCCCGGTTGCGCGGTTCGCGCGGTTCGCGCAGCAGTCCGAGCGCAGTGAGGATGTCTCGCACGTCGGCGACCCCGGCTCCGGTGTCTCCGAGCCGCAGCATGGAGCCGCTGCGCTCCTGCGGGGATCGGCTCACCGGATCATTCTGGCATCTGCGGTCCAGCTGGTCGTGCCAACGAAAAAGCCAATCCGGCGGACTGGCCGGATCGGCTCTCTGCGCCCGAACGGGCCCAGTCGTCGCTTACAGGTAATCAGCGAGCTCGGCGAGGATGGCGGACTTGGGCTTGGCACCGATGATCGACTTCACCGGCTTGCCGTCCACGTACACCGTCATGGTCGGAATGGACATGACGTTGTAGTCCATGGCCGTCTTGGGGTTCTCGTCGATGTTCAGCTTGGCGATGGTCAGCTTGTCACCGTGCGACTCCGCAATTTCTTCCAAGACCGGGGCGATCATCTTGCACGGGGTGCACCACTCGGCCCAGAAGTCGACGAGTACGGGCAAGCTGCTGCCCAGTACGTCGGTGTTGAAGCTGTCGTCGGTGACGGTCTTGGTGTTGCCTGCCATGGAAATCTCCTGTGGTCGTTGCGTTGGCTCGGGGCTCTGGTGGTGCGGGGCGCTCTGGTGGTGCGGGCTCAGGGGTGTTCGGCTTCGATCGGGATGTCAGCCAGCCAGCGTTCGGCGTCGATCGCCGCGGCGCAGCCGGTGCCGGCCGCGGTGATGGCCTGACGGTAGGTGTGGTCTACGACATCGCCGCAGGCGAACACGCCGTCGATGTTCGTTTTGGTAGTCGGGTGCTCCACGAGGACATAGCCGGCATCGTCGAGTTTGAGTTGGCCGGCGAACAACTCAGTGCGCGGGTCGTGACCGATGGCGACGAACATCCCAGTGACATCGAGACGTTCTTTCTCGCCGCTGACGGCGGCGGTCAGTTCGACCCCTTCGACCTTCTCGGTTCCGTGGACCTCGCTGACCGTCGTACCGAGCTTCCACTTGGTCTTCTCGTTGTTCCGGGCCCGGTCCTGCATGATCTTGCTCGCCCGCAGCTCCTCGCGGCGGTGCACAACCGTCACGGACTTGGCAAACTTCGTGAGGAAGGTGGCTTCCTCCATCGCGGAGTCGCCGCCGCCGACCACGACGATGTCCTGGTCCCGGAAGAAGAATCCATCGCAGGTCGCGCAGGCCGAGACGCCATGGCCGAGCAGCCGCGCTTCGTTGTCCAGGCCCAGATAGCGGTACTTCGACCCAGTGGCCACGATCACGGCCTTGGCGAGGTAGGTGTCGTCGCCGACCTTGACCACCTTGGGGTTTGCCGTGAGGTCGACCTCGGTGACGTCGGTCGGAATCAGTTCGGCGCCGAAGCGCTCTGCCTGCCCTCGCAGGTCCTCCATGAGCTGTGGGCCCTGGATGCCCTCGACGAAACCGGGGAAGTTCTCCACCTCGGTCGTCGTCATCAACGCACCGCCGTACTGGACGCCCTCGAAGACCAGCGGCACGAGGTTGGCCCGCGCGGCGTAGATCGCCGCGGTGTACCCGGCCGGCCCGGAGCCGATGATGATGACGTTGCGTACCTGGTCAGGCACTTGTTATCCCCTCGCTCCGGTGGTTGCTGAGAGCACAACGTGAGGGTACGGGCGGGCATTCCCCAGCGGGGCGCCCCACGGCTCGAGGAGCCTAGATCTGGCCCTCGTCGATCGCCTCGATCTCGGGGTCTTCCAGCGAGCAGTCGTCGACCACGATCACGCGGGCAACGGTGGGGTCGGACGTGGTGAAGAACACCGCGTCTCGGTCGCGCCCGCCGTAGCGGATCTCGATGACCCCGATCAACTCGTCGACACCCGCGACCTGGACACTCGGCACGCAGTCCTGCGGCGCGGGCGTTCCCTCCAGGCGCAGCGGCTGTTCGCCCTCGCCGCCGGTCACCAGCCCGGCGACCGCATCGGGAAGGCTGTCCGCGTCGAGGTCGGGCAGGCCCGCTGGTACGGACACCCCGCTGTCCTCGCCGTCAGCCGTCACGGCCCCCTGGCGATCGCCCAGGACCTGCGAGAGCGCGACGCCACCGCCACCAACGACGATCACCCCGGCCGCAGCCATCCCGATCAGCTGTTGGCGCCTTTTTCGTCGGTCCCGCAGCTGGGCGACCGAGACCACCGAGGCCTCGCGACCGAGGGCAGCATCGAGACGAGCGACTACGTCGGCCGGCATGGGGATCGGTGGGAGCCAACGCAGTTCGTTGCCGGTCTGTTCCAGCGCCCGCAGGATAAGCGTGCACTCGGCACAGCCCTCGGCGTGCGCGCGAACGGAGCGATCCTGCACTACCGGAAGCAGGTTGGCGGACAGGTCGGCCAGGACTTCGATGTCGTAGCCGCCGGGTGGATGTGGCGCCGTGCTCATGTACTGGCCTCCTTCCCGACTCTGCAGTGCATGCGCTGACAACTATCTCTGACGATAACTGTCCCAAGGCTTCGTACTGACTGCTCGAAGCTCAGACGGGACCAGCGTCGTTGCGGTTCCCCTGGCCCTTAGGAGCACGAAGATGTCCGAGCGAGACGGCCAGTCGCGCCCGGCCGCGCGAGCAGCGACTCTTGACCGTGCCCACCGGCACCCCGAGGGCCTCGGCGGCGTCAGCGACGGGGAAACCCTGTACGTCGACCAGCACGATGGCTGCCCGCTGGTCGATGGGCAGCTCACCGAGGGCCCGCTCGACGGCGATGCCGAGTTCACGTTCGGCGATCCGATCGTGCGGATCGGCAGGTTGGAATGCCTCCTCCTCGCGTAAGGGCACACTCGGCCGCGCGGATCGGCGCCGAGACTGGTCAAGGCAGGCGTTGACCACGATCCGATGCAGCCAGGTGGTGACCGCGGACTGGCCGCGGAAGGATGCCGCGTTGCGGAACGCCGAGATCAGCGCCTCCTGTACGGCATCGGCCGCGTCCTCCGGACTACGGGTGGTGCGCAGAGCCACCGCCCAGAGCCGGTCCCGATGTCGGCGCACCAATTCGCTGAACGCGACTGGGTTGCCCTGAAGGTGGGCAGCGAGCAGCGCATTGTCACTCGCGGTCTCCAACGCTGATGCATTGGCCGCAGCCCCGATGCGTCTGGGGCCCCCCACACGGTTGACCTTAGTTGCTGCCCGCTATCGGCCCCTCAATATCTGATTGTTCACCTCGCTCGCTCCGCTCCTTCGGGCCGTGGACGGCCCTGCGATGCTCACTCGCTGTCGGCTCACGCACCCAGGATGCGGCACTCCGCGAGGGCTGCCTGGAAGCCACCGTTCGAATCGACCAGGCGGACGAACCAGATGATCACGAACCGGGCGCGTACGGGTTCGGCCAGCTCAACCGAGCCGGTTTCCGCGAACGGGTCCAGGGTGCCGACCACCGGATAGCTGTCCAGTGCGGCGTCCGGAGCGGCGCCGACCCGAACCTCGACGGCGCTGCCGGGCATGTTCGTTGCCAACTCGATCGTGCTGATCGCGTACTCCTGACCCAGGTCGAAGATCAGGCCGACGCCGGGTTTTAGGTTCCCGAACTCGGGGGTGCTCTGGTAGGTCAAAGTAGTCCAGGCCGAACCTGCATCCCCGTCGTAGGCAAGGCCGACCTCGTCGTCGTGCTCGGGGCCGCCGTCGCCGAAGGGGTTGAACACCGCCACGCTAACCTGTGCCAGCGCGGCGGGACTGGCCGGCGGCTCGCCCTCGGTGGCTTGATCCCCGGTCTCCGTAGGCACCTCGCTCAACGAGGACTCCACGGGCGGCAAGACCGCTCCGCTGCTGTCGTCGGTCACAGCGTCGCTGAACTGCTTGCCGGCCACGACAGCCAACACCACGATGAGCACCAGGGCAACGACGGGCACGGCGTAGAGCAGCACCTTGCGCTGGGTTGGGCTTCCCTCGAAGAAGCCGCTGGCCGGATGGTCAGCACTGTCGTCGTAGCTACCCCACGTCCCGGTGTCCTCCCACGGGTAGTCGTCCTCGCCGGTGTCGCTTGCGGTGTCGGAGGTAGAGCCGCGGAACGCGCTGAGCACGGAACTGCGCTCGAGGTCAGCCGACGAGTCGCTGCGCACCGCACGGCGACTGCCGACCAGCGCGGGCGCGTCGACGGTCGATGTGGGTGCTGCAGGCGGAGGCGGGGCAACCGGTGCCGACGCGGCGACCTGGACTGGTGCGACCGGTGCGATCGGTGCTCGACCCACCGGAATCTCATCGGTGGTCCGGGGGCTCGCACTGCCGGGACCAGCTGAGTTGCGCGCTCCTGGAGGCTCGGCAAGGTCTGTCGGATTCCGGGCCGAGGGCGTGCGGCTCTTAGCCGGCGCAACCGCCGCCGGAGCGGCAGCCTTCGAAGGCGCGTCGCTCCTCGCCGCTCTCGGGCCGATCGGAATGGCGACGGTCGGCGGTGCCTCGACCGGACTCTTGGCCGTCGCCGCCGTCGCCGCGACGACGGGGGGGATCTTCCGCGCTGGCTTGGCCCGACCGGTGGATGTCGCCGCCTTTGTGGGGATCGGAATGGCGACGGTGCGCGATGCTGTCGGCGCGCCGGAGCGGCCACCGCCGCCCCGGCCGCGCGGGAGGTCGCCGTCGGCCGACCGCCTGACTGCTGGGGAGGGTCGCGCCGAGGCGGTGCCGTCAGCCTGCGGCTGGCTGGTCGGGTCCGGGCCGCTTGGCCGGCCGCCGGTACGTCCGGCGCGGGGCTTGGGCGGGGACTGCTGGCGCTCTCGCGGTCGCAGGACCGCTGCAAAGGCCGCGGCACTGCCCAGCTGCCGACCGGGGTCGGTGTCCAACGCCCGCTGGCAGAGCACAGCGAGATCCCGAGGAACGCTCCGGGGCAGATGTTCGGTCACGTCGGCGACGTCGTGGTCGGGCTGCTCGCCGGTCAGAGCGGCGTAGAGCAGTTGGCCTAGTTGCTGGATGTCCCCACGTTCGTCGGCGAACAAGGCAGGCACGGCGCAGACGGTGACCGCTGCTTTGTCCCGCAGCATCACGCGCTCGGGGCGCAGGCCCCCGATCGGCAGTCCGGCATGGTGGGCCGCGGTGATCGCCTCAGCCACATCTCCGAGGGTCTTGCGGGCGATGGCCGGGCTGAGCGGACCCTGCGTCTTGAGGGTGTCTGCCAGCGACGTGCCCTCGATCCATTCGCAGACGACAATCGCGTACTCGCCGTGGTCGACCGCCTCGTAGACCACTCCGAGGCCGGGGTGGGCGATCATGCTCATCTCCAGCGCCCGGTCCATGAACAGCCTCGCGGAGTTGCCCCCGGGCGTGATCACCCGCAGCACCACATCGCGCTCGACGAGGGTGTCCCGCGCATGCCAGGTCGCCACCTTGCCGCCGGCGAAGCGCTCATCGGCCCCAAAGGGCGCAACGAGGGAATACCGCCCCCCGACGGGCGGATCGCCTACCCGCACCTCGTCTGTCCCTTCCCAGTCACTGGACCCTTCCCCCTGACTGAGCAGTATCCGCCCGCCCGGCTCCGTTCACCCACCGGTCCCCCGCCGTAGACCAGCCACGGTGTCCCGGATGTCCGGTTGCCGCGTCAGCCACAGGCCGAGGCCTACCACTGTGCCCACGACGACGCTACCTATTCCCACGACCATCAGCGACCGCAGCGGGCTGTCCGCATCGGGCAGTAGCACCGACACCAGCCCGAAGGCCGCGCCGGCACCCACGGCGGCCAGTCCCAGGACTACCGCGCCGGTACGCAGGATCCGCCAGGTGTCCACGTGGCCGAACTTTCGGTGCAGCAGGGTTTGGCCGACGACGGCGCCGACACAGAAGCTCAAGGCGTTGACCGCGCCGAGTGCCGGGACAACGTCTTCCGGTTCGACCAGCACTGACACCAGGACGGCGACCGGGATGCGTACTGAGACCATGACGAGATTGATCATGGTGGGCGTACGGGCATCCTTCAGTGCGTAGAAGACCCGCATGTGCAGCAGGGTCAGGGCGAAGGGAACCAGCCCGATCGCGTTCAGGGCCAGGGCGAACCCGACGGTACGAGCATCGTCGATGCCGACCCGGCCGTACGCGAAGACGGCGATGGCGACGTTGGGCCCGAAGGCGATGAACAGGGCCGCGACCGGGATCAGGCCCAGGCTGGTCAGCCGGGCACCGAGGGAGAGGTCGCGAATCAGGCCGGGCGTGTCCCCACGCGCGGCTGCCCGGCTCATCCGGGGATGTAGCGCGGTGAGCAGGGCCACCCCCAGCACGCCGTACGGCAGCTGGAAGAGCAGATTCGCGCTGGCGTACGCGTTGGAGCCCAGCCCGCCCTCGCGGGCGGCGGTGTTGGCCAGATTCGTGAACACGATCAGGCTGACCTGGCTGATCGCGACGTAGCCGAGCAACCAGGCACCGAGTCGGCGGATCTCGCCCAGCCCGGCGCCCTTCCAATCGCCGCGAAAGCGCAGAGGTACGCCGACCCGTCGCAGAGCCGGCATCAGGATCAGGGCCTGCGCGGCGATGCCAAGGGTGGTCCCCACCCCCAGTAGGTAGATCTCGGCGGTCGTGATCGTGCCGGGGGTGAGTGGCCCGGTCCCCCTGATCGCGATGAACAGGAACCCGACGGCGATCACGATCAGGTTGTTCAGGACCGGCGCCCAGGCCGGCGGGCCAAAGGCGTTACGGGTGTTCAGGATCGAGGTCGCTACCGCGCCGATGCCATAGAAGATGATCTCCAGCAACAGAATGCGGGCCAGGGTGTTGGCCAGCGCGACCTGGTCGGTGTCGCCGCGGATGCCGTACGCCCAGGTCAGCACCGGGGCGGCGAGCACCGCCAGCGCCGTGCCGACGACGACCAGCAGGGTGATCAGGCTCAGCAGCCGCTGCGCGTAGGCGACTCCGGCATCGGCGTCATGTTCCTGGGCGCGGACGAGCAGCGGTACGACGACCGAGGTCAGCACGCCGCCGATGAGCAGCTCGTAGATGATGTTGGGCAGGATGTTGGCCGTCGTGTAGGCATCCCCGACGAGGCCGAAGCCGATGGCCGCCGCGAGAACCGCGGCCTTGAGCGCACCGGTGACCCTTGAGACGGCCGTGGCCACCGCCATCGTTCCGGCGGCCCGGAGCAGCCGCGGACCGCCGGAGACCACCGGCTCCCGCTCGTCGGCGGGTGCGGGCATGGTCATGGTCAGCGACTCGCCCGGCAGTGACTCCGGAGCCTCCACCTGCCAGGACCGGAGCGGTCGCGGTGGCGGGACCGGGGGCGGGTACTGCGGGATCTCGTCGGCCACCGCGGAGGGCGGCACGGGCGGCGGGACGGACGCCGGTACGGGCGGCAGCGCCGAAGGTAGGGCCGGTAGCAACTGAGTGGCTGGGGGATCCGGGTCGGGAACGGGTTCGGATCCGCCCGGTTGCCTTGTCGTCATACCGGGCTTTTCCGGGGTGGGTCGACGAGAATGCCCCCGGTTCCCCCGGTTTCCCCGGTAGCTGGGCCCTCCGAGTCGGTCGTAACGCCGCCGGCTGCCGCGCTTCGCCGCCGCCGCCAGTACTTGACCGAGCGGCGGGCGAACAGCAGGACCAGCAGGGCACCTGCCCCGAACGTGATCGCCAGGGCCACTGGCCCGTACACGGTGCTCTGGACCTGCAGTTGGATCGGGGCGCCCAGTGGCGATCCGGCCGGAGTGTTGACCGTGGCGATCACCGTGAAACTTCCCGAACGCTCGACGTTGGCCGGGATCGAGATGATCGTGTTCGTCTGGGCCGGCAACTCCTGGACCACAGTGGTCGTTGTCACGCCGGGTGCCCCGCGCGGTGCCAACGCAACCGTTACCTGGACCGGGAAGGGGTTGCTGTTGACCACAGTGAGAACCAGGGGCGCGTCGGCCGAGGCCAAGCTGTAGGTCCCGTTTGCCGGCGGGACGATTCCGACCGTGGCCCGTAGGGCGCTGACAGCAGCCACGGCGTCGAAGACAGCGGCCTGGCCGGGTAGGGAGTTCGGCCCGCGGTTGCCTGCGGCGGCGCGCGCCAGGGCCCGGTCGAGCAGCAGCAGGTCGGTGTCCGGATCGGTCATTGCGGTGGCGAAATCGTCGCGGGCCAGCATGGCACCCAGAAGGGCGGTCAACTGCGGCCCGGGGATCACGTTGGTGTTCGGGGCTGGGGAGATCAGCGTACGCGCGGCCGGCTCGGCGACCGCCGCCGCGAGGTCGGGCAGCAGCCCAGTGCCCAGCCACGGTTGACCGAAGGCGGCATTCATCATGAGTGCGGCGGTTGCCGGTTCGAAGTCCCGCGGGGCGGCGATCAACAGCTGCCTGGCGCGGGTCGGAGCCTCGGCAGCGATGACGACGAGCTCGGCCAGGAAACGCTGCTCGGTCAACGCCTCCATGCCGGGCTCGGAGATGTCTACCTGCGACAGCTGACTGAGCAGGTGATCCGCGGTCAGCGCGCTGATCGGCCCGGACTGCGTCTGGATCGTGCTGACCGCGTCGAGAGTCGGGCCGTCCGGTTGCGGGACAAAGGTCAGCAGTTCGTCGGCGACGACCTGGGTCACCCCGTGCTCGGCGAGCAGGTCCAGAACGGCTGGGTCGGCGGCGCCCCCGCTCGGCGGCCAGGCGAAGCTCAGATCCGGTGCCACGCCGAGGATCTGCTCGACGAGATCACCCGCCGTCCCGTCGGGCAGCAACCGCTCGACTGCCGCGCCTTGACCCTCGGAGATGAATGTGGCCAGGTCAGGGTCGGCGTACGGCAGGGAAATGACGGGCAGGCGGGCGGCGAGCGCGCTGAGCCGAGCCAGCCAGTTGGCTGCCTCGGCACTCCCGACCGACGAGGTCTGCTGCTGGCCCTCGAGGAACAACTGGTAGTCGCCACCGGCCAGAACCCGTACCGCTTCCAGCAGTTCCGGATCGACCGCAATAGTCACCGGTCGAGGTGGCGGGGGGGCCAAACCATTCGGTGCGGGCGAGCCTTCGAGTGCAGTCAGGGCCCGGTCCAACCGGCCACCAGAACTCAGCGAGGTGGCGAGACTGATCCCGGTGAAGGCGCCGGCGGCGTTGCGTTCCGGCGGCGCGACGAGTGGCCACAGCCAGGACAGCTGGGTCGTCGCCGTCGGCGGCTGGATGAGGTAGGGCAACAGGACCACCTGCTCGCCCACCCGGCTCTCCGGATCCGACCCGGCCCGACCGTTGACGTTGACCAGCAACGGATAGGCACCGCTGCCGGTCAGCCCCAGCGCCTCCGGCGTGGTCGTGTAGGTGAACGGCAGCACACCTCTGGCCGCCAATGGCTCGGACAGCGCCTGGAAGGTGGTCCTGGAATCATTCACCTCCACCGGGTCGGAATCGTTGTCGGCCAGCTCGGTTCGGCTCTGCAGTACGGCGCCGCGCTGCAGCCGTACGGTCAGATCGGTGATCGGGGCATCGATCGTGTTCACCAGGACCGCGCTGACCTCGATCTCCGTACCGGGTGCGCTGATACTCGGGTTGATCCCCACGATGGCGATCTCCACCGGGCGGTCGCCAGGAGCGGCCTGAGCCGGCCGCGCCAACCCCAGCGCCACCAACAACTGCCCGGCGATCAACAGCGCAACCAGCGCGACCGAAGAACCGGCCGAGCGCGGGGAGTGCGGGGACTTCACGCGGGGACTACCGCCGAGGTCACGCGCTGTCCGCGAGCAGGCGAGGTGCCCGCTCGGCGAGGGCCCGTTCGTCGGCGTAGGCCAGCCGCGCCGACAGATCCGAGAGCGGAACCCAGGCGACCTCGTTGACCTCGATGTCCTCATCGGACAGCGCGCCCCCGACCGCCCGCAGGAGGAAATGATGAACGGTCTTGTGTACGCGTCGACCGTCGGCGACGAACCAGAAGTCGATCACGCCCAGGGGCGCGAGGATCTCACCGACGATGCCGGTCTCCTCGGCGACCTCGCGGATGGCCGCGTCCTCAGGGGACTCGCCGGATTCGATGTGCCCCTTGGGTAGCGACCACAGCAGACGGCCCCTGCGGTCGATCCGTCCGATCAGCGCGGCGGCCGGAACGTCACGGTCGGCGTCCACGACGAGCCCGCCGGCCGAGGTCTCATCGACACGGCGCAGCCGGCGCGCGGGTCGAGTCGACTTGCCACGGCTGGGCATTCGTTGAGGGTAGCGCGGCAGGTGATCACATCCTTGACGCGTCGCTGAACGCGGGCGCGGCGCTGGAATCTCCGCGGGGCAGGTACCGATCGCGCAGGGCGGCGGTGGTCTGCGCTGGGAGGACGTTGGCCGCCAGGAGTTCCTCGAGGGTCACCGAGGAGAACGTCGAAGAGTCCACCAGGAGGTCCCGGTATCGGGCGCACGCGTCGGCGACGCTCGAGTTCCCGGCCGGATGCAGGACGACGTAGCGGCCCCAGTTCCACCTTCGGCTGGCGTGCTGGGGTATCGAGAGCAGCAGCAGGTGCTCGAGCCACATCTCGGCGAGATCGCTCCCGTTGACCGCGTTGATCGCATCTGGCCTGAAGGCGCCCGACCTCTCGAAGACCTCCAGGTAGCGCCAGAAGTTGCTCGGCTTCGGGGTCTCGCGCTTGACCCGCTCGTGGTAGTTGGTGTCGAGGGCGACGATCCCTTGTCCGCCGTCGTCGAGGTCGAGCACGAACGCCGCATCGAAGGCCCGCAGGCTGTTGAGGTAAGCCGCATCGATGCGGCCCGGCGAGTGTGCGAAACGAACCTCACACACGGTGCCAGGCGGGTCCGGCCACCAGGTGTGGACGGCCCGGTCGGCCATCGCGAGGTCGGCGGTCAGGTCGCCGAAGAGGTTGAAGGCCAACGCCGCCGATGACAGGAGGTCGGCCCACAGCCGCTGGTGATCGAAGCTCTGGTGCGCCTCGATGACCGACGTTCGGGCCTGCACTGCGTCGAGTGCGGCGGCGGTGAGGAAGTTCGCGCCGGTCTGTTTGGCGTAGGCGAGCGGCAGGCGGCTCCCGACCAGTCGCGCCGGCCCAGCGTCGGGTCGCGGTGCGATCGGCTGCGATCCGATGGGGTGCCCGTTGGCCTCGCGCCACTGGGCCTGGTGGTAGCGCACCCTCCGGCGGAACCTGGTCATCTCCGGGCGCCGCGGCACCCGATCGTCGTTTTCCCAGCAGTGCGCCGCCTCGAGCTCTTGCCTGGTGGGGGTCGCGGCCACGGCGACATCGTAGAGTCGACCTCTACGAGGTGGCCGCGGACGAACCCCACTACTCTGGCCGGTCGTGCCCGGAAACAGCGATCAGATCAGCGCCGCGCAGCAGCGGGCGGCCGCTGAACTGGTGGCCGTCGGGCCGGTCCTTGACGAAGTCGGCGAGGTCCTGAGCCCGCACGAGGGCCATCTGGTCGGTGGCTGGGTACGCGATGCACTGAGAGGGCGACTGCTTCCTCGAACACCGGGCGGGCCGGCTGACGAGCTCACCGATTTCGACGTGGCCACCGACGCGCGACCGGCCGAGATCCTGCGTCTGGTCGATGGCTGGGCCGAGGCGGTGTGGACGACCGGGATCGAGTTCGGCACGGTCGGCGTCCAGCGACAGGGGCGTCGATTCGAGATCACCACCTACCGGGCGGACTCCTACGACCGGACCTCGCGCAACCCTGAGGTCCGGTTCGGCACGTCGCTGACGGAGGACCTCGCTCGGCGGGACTTCACGATCAACGCCATGGCCGTGTCACTGGCGCCCGATCGCAGGTTCAGCGATCCGTACGGCGGGTTGGCCGACCTGGTGGCCGACCGACTGCGTACGCCCGGGGCACCCGAGGACTCCCTGGCCGACGATCCGCTGCGGATGATGCGTGCGCTGCGCTTCGTCTCCCAACTCGACGTGACGCCGGATCCCGCGCTGCTCAGCGCCATCACCGGGATGGCCGGCGAACTGGCCCGGATCACTCCCGAGCGCGTGCAGGCCGAGTTCTCCAAGCTGCTGCTCGGTGCCCATCCGCGTCCGGCGCTGGAGCTGTTCGTCTCGACGGGACTGGCCGACGTCGTACTTCCGGAGTTGCCCGCACTGCAGATGGAGATCGACGAGCACCATCAGCACAAGGACGTCTACACCCACTCGCTGACGGTGCTGGAGCAGGCGATCGCCCAGGAGGACGACGGGCCGGACCTCATAGCGCGGCTGGCCGCGCTGTTGCACGACATTGGCAAGCCAGCCACCCGTCGCCACCTGCCCCGGGGCGGGGTGTCCTTTCATCATCACGAAGTCGTCGGTGCTCGCCTGGTCAAGGCCCGGCTGACTGCGTTGCGCTATCCGAAACAGGTCGTCGAGGACGTCGCACGGCTGACCTACCTGCACCTGCGCTTCCACGGATTCAGCGCCGGGGAGTGGACCGACTCGGCCGTACGCCGGTATGTCACCGACGCGGGCCCGCTGCTGTCCCGGCTGCACCAGTTGGTCCGGTCGGACTCGACCACCCGCAATGTCCGCCGGGCCCGGGCCCTGGCCGACGCCTACGACCTGCTCGAGCAGCGGATCGCGGTACTCCTGGAGGCAGAGGATCTCGCCCGGGTCCGCCCGGACCTCGACGGCAACGCGATCATGGAGTTACTCGACATCCCCGCAGGTCCCACGGTGGGCAAGGCGTGGCGCTTCCTCGCCGAACTCCGGATGGAGCGGGGCCCGCTGTCCCGGGAGGAAGCCGAGGCCGAACTGCTGCGCTGGTGGGGGAACCAGCCCAAGCCCTGACCGTCCTACGGCCGTCCGGCCGTACACCCCAAGTTCGCGGTTATGCGCATAAC
>JBPCPI010000115.1:0-9635 GCA_050999295.1 Geodermatophilaceae bacterium
GGGGAGGTCAGCCCGACAAGCCTTGCCACCACCGCGGGCCCGACCACGAAGACCAACTCCACGATGATCGCATCGAGGGCATAGGCGGCCTGCCGTACCGCGCTGCCCTCGGTGACCCGTTGCCACACGGCGCGCACGGTCGAGGAGACCAGCGGCATGCCGGCGCCGGCGACGACGCAGGCCAGCAGTAGGGCCCAGACCGGGGTCCTGAGGACAACCGTCAGCACGAGTCCGGCCAGCAGGAACGGGAAGATAGCGGCGGTCACTAGTAGCAGCCCCGAAGCCCCTCGGCGATCGGCGAACCTGCCGTAGACCGGGGCGAACCCAGCGATCGACAGCCCGTACGCCGCGGCCGCCAGGCCGGCGATCGCGTACGACCCGGTGTATTGCTCGACCAGCAACAGCAGGGCCAGCGGGACCATGGAGGCCGGCAGCCGGCCGGCGAACCCGGCCAGCAGCAGGGTCGGCGCGCTGGGCATTCTCCAGACGGTGAGGTACTGACGCATGATGGTTCGCCTCCTCCGGCGATTCGCAACGAATGGGACGTAGGGATCAAAACGCGGTAAACTCCTTACCGCATCTAGGCTAGCTGTTGTCCGCGTAGGGAGTCAAATGGATTACGAGGCCTACACATCGCCCTCGACCGAGCTCGCCATCCACCTCGCCAACGTCGACACCTCCGAGCCGGCCGCGGTCGACGCATTCCTCTCTGACCATGAGGAATGGCTGACCCCTGGTACGCGACTCGCCTTGCGCGCGGCCGAGCGGGACGAGCTGGCCACCGTCGCTGCGATGATTCGTGCGGTCGCTACCGCGCAGGACGAGGAGTCGGTCATCCAACGGCTCAATACGCTCCTCGCGAAGTCCTCACCGCATCCGCGGGTGACCAACCACGACGGCCGCCTGCATGTCCACTACAGCCGGGAGCGATCCACCGCCGTCGAGCAGCTCACGACTACCGTCGCGGTGGGTATCACGCTGCTGGTGACCGCGCATGGGTGGGAACGGCTCGGCATCTGCGGCGCCGTCGACTGCCAGGACGTCTTCATCGACACCTCGCGCAACCAGACCCGGCGGTTCTGCTCGGGCACCTGCTCGAGTCGGAGCAGCGTGGCGGCCTATCGGGCCCGGCGGAAGGCCTGAGGCGGCCAGGCGGAGCCGAACCCCCTGCGTGGCTGGGGTGAGGGAGGAGCGGCCCGGCGGAGCCCAACCCCCAACATGGCTGGGGTAAGACGAGCCTGAGGCAGCCAGCGCCTTACGCACTAAGCTCGCCGGATGCCCAAGCGACAGACGATCATGCCGGCCGCGCTCACGCCCAAGAAGCCGCCGCTGGACCTGCACCTGTTCACCACCGTGCACGATCTGCCGAACAATCCGACCGACCGCTGGCTGACGTGGCTGTCCCAAGCGACTAACAAGGGAAAGCTCTGGCTAGTCATCGCCGCTGTGCTGGGCACCCGCAAGGGCCCTACCCGGCGGGCCGCGCTGCGCGGCATGGGCTCGCTGTGGGTCAGCAGCGCGCTGAGCAACGGCCTGATCAAGCCGATCTTCCGTCGCGTACGGCCGGTCGCATATCCCGACAAACCGGTGGCTCGGACCCTGCGCCGCGCCCCGAGGACGTTTTCCTTCCCCAGCGGCCACTCGGCCTCGGCTGCAGCCTTCGCCACCGGTGTGGCCCTGGAAGCACCGCTGCTCGGCGCGGCGATCGCCCCGATCTCGCTGGCGGTGGGTTTCTCCCGGATTCGGGTCGGCGTCCACTACCCCGGCGACGTACTGGCCGGATTTGCCATCGGTGGCAGCCTCGCGCTGGCCTCCCAGCACTGGTGGAAGGTCCGACCCCCCCGTCCGGCCAAGGTACGTACGACGCAGGTCGCGCCCGCTCTGGCGAAGGGCCACGGCCTGGTCATCGCCGTCAATCCGAACTCAGGCAGCGCCAACCCCGACACGATCGCACAGATCCAGTCCGCACTGCCCGAGGCCGAGATCGTCGAACTGGCTCCGGACAGCCTGCTCGCCGACCTGCTCGACGAGGTCGCCGGACGCGCCAAGGCCCTGGGGGTTGCCGGCGGAGACGGGACGGTGGCGGCTGCCGCGGCCATCGCGATCGAACACGACCTCCCGTTGGCTGTGTTCCCCGCCGGCACCCTGAACCACTTCGCCGCCGATGTCGGGATTACGTCGATCGAGGATGTGGTCGCCGGCATCGAGGCCGGCGAGGCCATACGGGTCGATATCGCCGAGGTCGGCGGCATCCCGTTTCTGAATACGGCCAGCATCGGCGTCTATCCCGAAATGGTGCGCCGCCGCGACGAGTTGGCACCGCGACTGGGTAAGTGGCCCTCGCTGGTGATCGCCGCCGCTCAGGTGCTGCGCAACCAGAAGCCGATCCGCGTTGAACTCAACGGCGTACCCGTCACTGCCTGGATCGTCTTCGTCGGCAACTGCTCCTACACCCCGCGTGGTCTCTGGCCGGCGTGGCGGCCGCGGCTGGAGGACGGACTGCTCGACGTGCAGTACCTGCGCGCCGATACGAAGTGGAGCCGTAGCCGTACTGTGCTCACCCAGCTGTTCGGCATCACCGAGCACACCGGGCTCTACCGCGACCACATGGTCAAGGAACTGAAGATCCGCTCGTTGTCCGGACCGCAGGAAATCGCCCGCGACGGCGAGCCCGCCGAGTCGGCCACCGAGTTCCACTTCCTCAAGCGGCCGACCCAGCTGATCGTCTACCGACCGCACGACCTCTAACCGGGCGAGAACCGCTGATGGACTTTCTCCGGATTACGTGCGTTCTGGCGACCCGCAGACGCGACTTTCTCCGGAGAAAGTGCGGTTCGGGGGTCCAGAGGTGACCGACTCCGTGCCGCCGCCGGCCGGCACCGTTCACCGATGACGGACGACTGGGGGATCGACCGGCACTGGGTCGATGCGCACGAGCGCCCGCAAACGGTCGACGAGCGGACCGTGCAGATGCTGCGCTCGGCCATCGGCCAACCTCCCGCGGATCTGGAGGAGACCGCGCCCCTGGTGGTACGGCCGGGGCAGGCGTTGGACGGGCTGCCCGGCGTCGCCGGAGCACTCGAGGTGGTCTGCGAGGACGGGGCCGTACGCCGGATCCAGGGCGCGGTCCCGTCGGACTTTCCGCTGGGCTACCACCAGCTGCGTTCGGCGGAGGGTCGCGGTCGGTCGCTGATCGTCTCGCCGGGTCGGTGCTGGCTCCCCGTGGGCTGGCGCGCCTGGGGCTGGACGGTGCAGCTGTACGCCGTGCGTTCGGCAGCCAGCTGGGGCTTCGGTGATCTGGGGGATCTGCGGTCGATCCGGGAGTGGGCGCAGCGGTCGGGTGCGGGGTTCCTGCTGGTGAATCCGCTGCACGCCGTGGCGCCGACGTTTCCGCAGGAGCCTTCGCCGTACCTTCCGGCGAGCCGACGGTTCCGCAACCCGCTCTATCTCTGTGTCGAGGACGTGCCTGGGGCCGACCTCGTGGACCTCGCTGAGTTCCGACGCGCAGGCTTGCCGCTCAGCGACCTGCAGTGGATCCACCGGGACGCGGTCTGGCGGGTCAAGCGCGATGCCCTGCACCGCATCTTCGCCGCGGTCCGCGCCAGCCCAAACGACGACGGTGCCTTCGCCGGGTGGCGAGCCGAGCGGGGCGAGCCGCTGGAGGAGTTCGCGACCTGGTGTGTGCTGGCCGAGAAGTTCGGCCCGGACTTCCATGACTGGCCCGCGGAGTTCCACCGGCCGGACAGCGATGCGGTGACTCACTTTCGCGTCGAGCAGGAATCGGAGATCGCGTTCTTCGCCTGGCTGCAGTGGGCGTTGGATGAGCAGATCCGCTCGTCCACGCACGGCATGACCGTTCTGCAGGATCTACCGATCGGCGTCGACGGCGGCGGGGCGGATGCCTGGGCCTGGCAGGACCAGCTCGCCGACGGCGTACGGATCGGCGCCCCGCCGGACCTGCTCAACACCAACGGGCAGAACTGGGGTTCCCCGCCACTGATCCCGTGGCGGATGCGGGCCAGAGAGTACGACGCGTTCATCGCCGCCATCCGGGCCACGATGGCCGCGACGGGCGGACTACGCATCGACCATGTCATGGGTTTGTTCCGGCTGTGGTGGGTGCCGGCCGACGGATCGCCGACCGAAGGTGCGTACGTCCGATATCCGAGCGCGGATCTGCTGAACATCGTTGCGCTGGAAAGCCATCGGGTCCAGGCGATCGTGGTCGGCGAGGACCTCGGGACGGTCGAGCCCGGCGTTCGGGAGGCGATGGCCGAGCACGGGATCTTGTCGTACAAGTTACTGGTGTTCGAGGACAATCCCCCCGAGCACTGGCCGGCCCAATCCATGGCGGCGGTTACCACCCACGACCTGCCGACTGTGGCCGGGTTGTGGTCCGGGGCCGACCTGGCCGAGCAGTTGAGTCTCGGCGGCGGACCCGAGGCCACTCTGATCGAGGGGGCCCAAGAACTGCGCAGGCGGCTGACCCCGGCCGTCTTGGACGACGACGCGAGCCGGGAATCCACAACTCAACCGGCCGCCGGCCACGGGGACGGTGTCAGTCCGGAATCCGCGGTTCGGCCTGCCGACGGGCCTAGGCAGGGTGTCAGTCCGGAATCCGCGGTTGCGACTGCCTACGATCTGCTGGCCCGTAGCCCCGCTGTCCTGCTCTCGGCGACTCTGGAGGACGCCATAGCCGAGCAGCGTCGGCCCAACATGCCCGGCATCACCGACCGCCCCAATTGGGCCCTGCCGATGCCCGTCCGGATCGAGGACCTCCCCGCCCACCCAGTGGCCACAGCCATCGCCCAAACCCTGAACGGGGCGGTCTCGCCTCCCTCCGAGCCGACTCAGGGGCACCCTGCGACGAACCTATCGTCACAATCTTCCCCTGACGCGCTCCCTGAAGCGCCGAAAGGACGATCCGGCGGAGTATCGAAACAATGAGCGCTGAACTGGCCGGGGATCCGGTCGCGGCATTACGGCGGATCGGGTTCCTGCTCGAACGCAGCCGCGAACCGACGTACCGGGTCAGGGCCTTCCGCGGTGCGGCGGCGGTGCTGGCGGCCCTGCCCGAGGGGGAACTGGCCGAGCGGGTGGCTGCCGGCACGCTGCAGGAACTCAAGGGTATCGGCGACAAGACCGCAGCCGCCATCCTGCAAGCCGCCCGCGGACAAACACCGGACTACCTCGTCAAGCTCGAGAAGGGCGCCGACGAGCCGGTCACCGAGGGCGGCGCGGCGTTGCGCGCGGCGCTGCGCGGGGATCTGCACACGCACTCCGACTGGTCCGACGGTGGCAGCCCGATCGACGAGATGGCGCGTACGGCAAGGGATCTCGGACATGAGTACGTCGTGCTCACCGATCATTCCCCCCGACTGACCGTCGCCAATGGGCTGCCCCCTGAGCGGCTGATGAAACAGCTGGACATCGTTGCAGCGCTCAACGAGGAACTCGCCCCGTTCCGGATCCTCACCGGCATCGAGGTCGACATCCTGGACGACGGGTCCCTCGATCAGACCGACGAACTGCTCTCCCGGCTGGACGTGGTCGTGGCCAGCGTGCACTCCAAACTGAAGATGCCGCACGACGCCATGACCGTCCGGATGTGTACGGCGATCGCCAATCCGCACACCGACGTACTCGGGCACTGCACCGGGCGACTCGTGACTGGCGGACGCGGCCAACGTGGCGAGAGCCAGTTCAACCCGGAACTGGTCTTCACCGCGTGCAAGGAGTTCGGCGTCGCCGTCGAGATCAACAGCCGGCCGGAACGCCTGGACCCGCCCAAGCGGCTGCTCAGAATGGCGGTGGAGATGGGCTGCGAGTTCAGCATCGACACCGATGCGCACGCCCCCGGCCAGTTGGACTGGCAACCGTACGGATGCGAGCGGGCCGAGCAGTGCGGCGTCAGCCCGGACTCAGTGCTCAACACCCGTACGGCCGAGGATTTGCTGGCCCGGACCCGCCGGCCACGCTGATCTCGGAGCTCAGCGGACGTGGCGGATGTTCTTGGCGGTGCCCCATGCGCCGTCGGCCGTCCACACGGTCGCGGGAAGTCGTTCGGCGGTCGCCAGACATAACCGATCGGCTAGCGACAGTCCACTACCGGCGCGCCACAGGCGAGCTGCGCGCTCGGCGTCGGCTGCCAGAACCGGTTCGACGGTGAGGCCATAGCTCTGCAGCAGAGCGCGCGATAAATCCCAATCCTGGTCATGCGCGATGAGCTTCTGCGCGGTCTCGGACCAGTTGGCGGCACTGCACCGGCCGCCATCGGTGAGCGCTCGCTCTACGATGTCCGCTCCGTCCTCGCCGTTCAGAAAGCACAGCAGCGCGGAGGCGTCGAACAGATTCACGCGGCGTCTTCGGCCGCTGCCTGCCTGCGCCGATCTGCCAGCAGTTCCCCGACGACGTCGAAACCCTGAAGACGATCGCGAACCAATTCCTTGACCTGCGTACGCGTCGCGAGCACCAACCCCTGAGGCGTCTCGAGCAGGACGAGCGGAGTTCCCGACTTGAGGTCGAGACGCTCACGGAGCTCAGCCGGCACGACCAGTCGACCCCGATCACCCATCACTATGGCATACGTCCCACTCATGGCCCAACCGTACCATCGCGGCTATCGCTGTGGGAATCAACGAGAGTAGCTCCGGCTTGCCACAGGAAGTCGTCGTCCCCCATCCGAGTGAAGGACGCCTTCTGCCAATAGGTTCGACTCATGGCGTCCTTCACTCGGATCGTCGAGCCCGGGAAGTGGAAGTGACCGCTCCTGGGTCGCCGGTCGCTAGATTCGAGCTCGGAGGGAAGCCGTGGACCTGAGTTTGAGCAAGGAACAGTCCGCCGTACGCGAGGCCCTGCGTACCTGGGTGGACAAAATTGTCGCCCCCAACGCGATCGAGAACGACCGCACCGAGACGTTCCCGAGCGAAGCGCTCGACGGCCTGCGCCGGGACGGGTGGATCGGGCTGACCATCCCCGAGGAGTACGGCGGCAGCGGTGCGGACCCGATGAGCTACGTGCTGCTGATCGAGGAACTCGGGCGCGGCGACAGCAACGTCCGCTCGATCGTGTCGGTCCACCTCGGCCTGGTGGCCGGATCGATCGAACGCTGGGGCACCGAGGAGCAGAAGCAGCACTGGCTGCCGCAGATGGCCACCGGTAAGTGCCTGGGCTGCTTCGGGCTGACCGAGCCCGACGCCGGCTCGGATCCCGCCAGCCTGCGCTCCACCGCGGTGAAGGTCGACGGCGGATATCAGCTCAACGGCTCGAAGATCTTCATCACGAACGGGACGATCGCCGGCGTCACCCTGTTCATGGCGCGCACCGGAGGCCCTGGGGCCAAAGGCGTTTCGGCTTTTCTTGTACCAAATGACTCAACCGGCTTCGAGGCCAAACCGATCCACGGCAAGCTTGGCCTGCGCTCATGCGACACAGCCGAACTCACGCTGACCGACGTCGTCGTCGGCGAGGACGCCCTGCTCGGGGGCGAGGGCAACGGGATCAAGGTGGCGCTGTCGGCCCTTGACGACGGCCGGATGTCCCTGGGCGCCTCCTGTACCGGTGTAGGCCAGTCCGCGCTCGAGGTGATGACCGCGTACGCCACCGAGCGCCAACAGTTCGGCCGCCCGATCGCGGGCTTCCAACTGATCCAGGAACTCATCGCCGACACCGCGGTCGAGGTCGAGGCGGCGCGGCTGCTGACCTGGAAGTGCGCCGACACCAAGGCGCGTGGCGAGCGGCACACCTTGGCCGCGTCGATGGCGAAGTACTACGCCTCGGAGATGTCCGTACGCGCCGCCAACGCGGCGGTCCAGGTGCACGGCGGGTACGGGTACGTCGACGAGTTCATCGTCGGCAAACTGCTCCGTGACGCCCGGGTGACGACGCTGTACGAGGGCACTAGTCAGGTGCAGAAACTGCTCATCGGACGGGCGGTCACCGGCATCTCGGCGTTCACCTGACCCAACGCGGCGAACTCAGTGGTCGGGCTGCAGCGCGGCGCTGCGCGAGTCCGCGGCTGCCAGGATGTAGGGAACCAGGATCTCGGCGATCCGGGCGTATCCAGCCGACGACGGGTGATAGCGATCCCCCGAGAACACCGCGGAATCGGCGGCGAACGCACCGGCCAGTTCGGCGGAGATCGGCGCCACCACACCTCCGGCGGCCTCGGTAGCTGCGGCCTGGTGTCGCTGCCTGCAGGCAGGCCTGGTGCACGAACGGACGGGCAACGGGCGGCACGAACGGGAGGTCGGACAGATCCAGCGCGGGAGCGACGACGACCCGCGCACCGGCGGCACGCAACGCTGTTACCGCTGTACCAAGCGCGCCCGCGGCCTGCGCCGGTGGCACGAGCCGGGTCAGATCGTTGGCCCCCACGATGACCAGCGCGAGGTCCGCGCCGAGCGAGACGGCCCGACGTACCTGCGCCGCCAGATCACGTGACGTCGAACCGGGCAGCGCGAGCACCTGCACGTCGACGCGGTGTCCGTGACTTTCCAACGCCTGGGCGAGTCTGGGCCCGACCGCCTCCCCAAGACGCCGCGCACCCGTCCCGTAGGCGATCGAGTCACCGAGGACGACGAGACGCAGCGGGTCAGCCATACTCACCCTGCAGTCAACGCACTCAGCCGCCCCACTATGCCCGTGGCCGCATCCCCGAGACCGACTCAGGGGACCCCTGCAACTTTCTAGGGGCGAGCGGCCGGGCGTAAGCCAAGACCCGCGTTGGCTGGGGTCAGCGTCGTTGCAAAATTCCCCCGATGCGTACGGACAGGCTGTTGCTAAAGCGCGTGGGGCGCAGGCCGCGAGGCAGCACTCAGGGTGTCACCGGTTCGCTGTTTCCCTTGTCGGCCATTGCCTTCTGGGCTCGACTACGCCAATACGCGCAGCCAGCACCCCGAGAATCTTCGGGGTAGGGCTACCGGACAGTGGGGTGTCTGCCGGATCGTTTCGAGCCGCGCCCGCTGAGACGGTCGAGGCGTGACTACAACCGTGTCGGTCCTGACCCGGCCCCGCCCCATTTCGCGGCGCGTGTCTGCACTGTCGTTCCGGTCCGCCTCCGCTGCCACACCGGCGCTGCTCACGCTGTCCGGCTTAACCCTGGCCGGCGCCTTCCTCACGATGATCTACCTGCAGTCGGTGTCTGTGGCCGACCTCAGTCCGGTGTCCACCACCGTCAGCGACCTGGTCTTCGTCGACGGCGTGGGCTGGCTGTTCGGGGTCAGCGTGGTGCTGCTTGCGGTGGCCTCGATCGCCCTGACGGTGGCGCTGGCCCGTACGCGACTCCCCGGCGGCGCTCTGATCACCGCGATTCTCAGTCTGTGGTCGCTGGGCCTGATCGTCGCCGCGGTGTTTCCGACCGACCCGGTCGGGATGGCGACCGTGTCGTTGGTGGGCGAGATCCATCGCTACGCCGGGGCGACGATGTACGTCAGCCTGCCGCTGGCCGGCTGGTTGCTCTACCGGCGCTCCGGGTCCGAGCCGCCGTGGCACCCGTACCGCGCAGCCATCCGGCAGCTCAGCCTGACCGCTGCCACGCTCGGGGTCCTCTTCACTCTCAGCCATGCGCTGAAGCTGTTCCCCGAGTCCGCTTTGAGTGACCTCTTCGCCGGTCATCTCGTGCACGGCCTGGTCGA
>JBPCPI010000228.1:0-4625 GCA_050999295.1 Geodermatophilaceae bacterium
TTGTGGTTCCCAATCGGGTGGGGGTTTGGGGGGGATTTGGGGGGGTAGCCGTACACCCAACGGGCGCCCAACCGGCCGGAGGTCGGGGTCCCGCCGTTGCGTCGTGCGCGTCGGGTTGACTAGTGCGTACGGACTAGAGCCGCCTCAGACGGAGTTGTATCCGCAGATCGTGAGGTCCAGATCCTCATCGAGCACCTGAACCTCGAGGGCCACAGTCCCGACATCGGTCTCCAGGTCGAAGGTCACGAGATCACGATCAGTCTCACCGGGAGAGGCAGTCACGGCTGTGGTCTGACCGCCGCTCACCGAGGTGGCCCCGAGCTCAAGGAAGAAGTCGTCGGCTAATTCCTGACCCGTGACGAACCCGTCGCCATCGCTGGGGTCCTGACCGTCGACGCATAACGTAGCCAAAGCCGCGTCGTAATTGCCATCGACCATGAACTGGACGAACGCGATTGCGAAGTCCTCCGACTCGGCGAAGTTGGGCTCGTCACCAGTCGGTGAGCCCGTGTCCTCACTGGTCTCCGTGTCCTCGGTCGGGTCAGCGGTGTCCTCGGTGGACTCCGTCGTCTGTGCAGTCGAGGAGGTGGCGACGGGGGTCGGCGAGTCGTCGCCCCTGAGGACGAAGTAGAGGCCGATCCCACCGGCTACGAGAAGCAGCACCAAGCCGCCGATGATGAAGGGCAACGGGCTCTTCTTCGACGGTGGTGGCCCCCCGTACGGCGACCCGGGACCTCCGCCGTAGGGCGGCTGACCACCGGGCGGACCGCCGTACCCTCCCCCACCGGGACCGGGCTGGCCGAAGGACTGGGTCGGCTGACCGAAGGCCTGCGTCGGCTGGTCGTAGCTCGGCGGCAGGTTTCCGGTCGAGGGCTGGCCGTAGCCGGGCGCAGAGCCGGAGGCCGGTTGTCCCCAGCCCGATTGCGAACCGCCCGGACTCGGCTGACCACCGTAGGGCGGCTGCCCGCCCTGGGGCGGTCCGCCCTGGGGCGGCTGCCCGCCGAACGGCGGCTGACCACCGTAGGGCGGCTGGTTCCCGTATGGGGGCTGGCTCATTGTGGTCCTTCCGTCGTGCGTGAACCGCGAGCGATGCCGACCGGTGAGCCGGCGGTGCGCGGGAAGTACACCACGGCTGAATGTATCTCCCGCGGACGGGAGCCGGGCGACAGGCCGTAGGTGGGACGGTTCATAGTTCCCTCCGCCGGTCGGTGTCCTCAGCCGGTACCGAGAACCAATTCGGAGGCACCCGGCTCATCCACCACGCGGATGAAAACCGGGTAACCGCTGGTCTTCACGGCATGAGACGACATCGCTCGGCGGTAGGTTCCGACGCTGTTCCACTCGCTTAACAGGAGCCAAACATCGGGCTCGTCGAGACAGCGCCCCGCTCGGGCGTACCGAAATCCGGGCTGCGTCGCGAGGACGTCGATGAGCTCGGACAGCTCGGCAGTCACCTGCTCATCTGCACTGCCGAGGGCACGCAACCTGTGCACTGCGAGCACCGCAGCCTCCTGGGGTCGTGGGGTCAGGTGAGAGTCTGTGCCCATGCCGACTACATCCGGACGGGATCGCCTCGAACGGCGCAGCCTCCCGGTGCTGCTGGCCCTTCGCAGGGTCCCGCAGTGGGCGATGTTCCTGGTCGTCCTCGGCTGTGTGGTCGGGGGCCTGCTGCTGACCGGTCCGCCAGCAGCGGCGCTGCTGGGCGTCGTGTCGGTCTTGCTCGTCTGGCTGCTCGCGTTGGCCTGGCCTCGGCTGACCGAGGCCCAGCGGCTGTTGCGCGGGCTCACTGTCGTCCTGGTGGGGGGATCTGCGATCTGGCGGCTGTTCACGTGACCCCGGCCCCCCGATCAGACCGAACCGAAGCGGCGCTGCCGGCCGGCGTAGGACTCACACGCCTTCCACAGATGTCGTCGGTCGAAGTCCGGCCACAGCGTATCGGCGAACTCCAGCTCGGCGTACGCCGACTGCCAGAGCAGGAAATTCGACGTCCGCTGCTCCCCCGATGACCGGATGAACAGATCGACATCAGGCATGTCCGGTTCGTCAAGGTGACGGGAGACGGTCCGCTCGTCCACGCGCTCCGGGTCGAGCCGCCCGGCGGCGACTTCTCGCGCGATCGCGGCTGCGGCGTCGGCGATCTCGGCTCGACCGCCGTAGTTCACGCACATCGTGAGGGTCAGGACGTCGTTGCCGGCGGTAAGTTCCTCAGCGGTCTCGAGCTCGCGAATCACGCTGCGCCACAGGCGTCGTGGCCGACCAGCCCAGCGGACCCGTACGCCGAGCTGGTGCATCTCGTCCCGACGACGGCGGATAACATCACGGTTGAACCCCATCAGGAAGCGAACCTCCTCGGGGCTGCGCCGCCAGTTCTCCGTGGAGAACGCGTAGGCCGAGAGCCACCCGATTCCCAGCTCTATCGCTCCCTCCACGCAGTCGAACAGCGCCGCCTCTCCGGCCTCGTGCCCGGCCGTACGGGGAAGTCCGCGTTGTCCCGCCCAGCGGCCGTTCCCGTCCATGACGAGGGCGACATGACGCGGAATCGTGTTGCTGGCCAGGACCGGAGCTCTCGCACCGGTGCGGTGGGGCGAGGGAAGTCGGATGGGCGGGCGGGCGCGGCTCACCCGCGCTCCACCATCGCCAGCGACCGGAGCCCGCGCTCGAGATGCCAATGCAGCAGGGCCGCGACAAGTCCGCTGGCCTCCTTGGCGGTCGCCGGGTTCGCCGCCTCGGCCCCCGCCCAGTTCCCGCTGAACAGCGCAGCCATGAGCGCAACCGACGCGGCGCTCGGATTCGCCGAGCCGGCCGGACGACACCGTGCGCAGACGACTCCACCCGCCGGGATCGACATCGATCGATGCGGACCTGGCTGAGCACAGATCGCACACTCGACCAGAGCCGGCTCCCAGCCAGCGACAGACATCGCGCGCAGCAGGAATGCATCGAGGACCAGGCTCGGTGCCCGCCCGTCGCTGGTCATCGCACGCAGCGCGCCGATCACCAGCAGGAACAGCCGCAGCGAGGGTTCGCGCTCCTCTGCGGTCAGCCGCTCCGCGGTCTCCAGGACCGCCGTACCGGCGGTGTAGCAGCGGTAGTCCGACGCGATCGCCGCACCGTACGGGCGGATGGTTTCCACCTGGCTCACGATGTCGAGGTTGCGACCCGGGTAGAGCTGGACGTCCACGTGGGTGAAGGGCTCCAGGCGGGCCCCGAACTTCGACGAGGTACGCCGGATCCCTTTGGCCACCGCGCGCACTCGCCCGTGGCGGCGGGTCAGCAGCGTGACGATCCGGTCGGCCTCACCGAGCTTGTGCAGGCGCAACACGATCGCCTCGTCGCGGTAGAGGCTCACGCCGGTCAGTCTCCCACCGCCGAGCCCCATCTCCGGTTTCGCTCGGTCGAATCGCCGGTTGGGTATTGAACTGTCGCGGTCGGAGCGTCAGAACCCCAGTCTCTGGAGTTTCTTGGGGTCGTCCTGCCAGTCGCCGAGCACCTTGACGTGCAGGTCGAGGTAGATCCGATTACCGAGCAGGGCCTCGATCTGGACCCGGGCACGCGTGCCGATCGACTTGATCCGCTCGCCGCGACGCCCCAAGAGGATGGGCTTCTGGCTCGCCCGCTCGACATAGAGGACCGCCTGGATGTCCACGAGATCACTGTTCGGCCGCGGGGTCATCTCCTCCACGGTGACGGCGACCGAGTGCGGCAGCTCCTGGTTGAGCTCGGAGAGGGCAGCCTCCCGGATCAGTTCCGCGACGAGCACCTTCTCGGGCTCGTCGGACAACGTGCCTTCCGGGTAGAGCGCCGGACCGGTTGGGAGCCCGTCGAGCAGCAGACCCAGCAGAGTGTCGACTCCAGCCCCGGTCTTGGCGCTGAGCGGTACGAAGTGGGCCGCGTCGATCTGCGCGCTGGTGGCAAGGAGTTGCTGGGCGACCTGGTCGGGCCTGGCGAGGTCGGTCTTGGTGACCGCCACGATCACCGATGCGCCGCGGAGCTGGGTCAGTTCCCGGGCGATGAACCGATCACCGGGCCCCAGCTTCTCGTTTGCCGGAACGCACCACACGACGACGTCGACGCCGGTCAGGGTGGTCCGTACGACGTCGTTGAGCCGTTGTCCCAGAACGGTTCTGGGCTTGTGCAGGCCTGGCGTATCGACGAGGACCAGCTGGGCATCCGGGCGATGCACGATGCCACGGATGGCGTGTCGGGTGGTCTGCGGCCGGTCGCTGATGATCCCGATCTTGCTTCCAACAAGTGCGTTGGTCAGGGTGGTCTTACCTGTGTTGGGACGGCCCACCAGACACCCGAAACCGCTGCGCATACCGTGCAGCCTCCCACTCGCCGCAGAGTCAGCTGGCTGATCGGGTAAGAATTCGTCATGTCGCAGCGACGGCCGGACCTGGGCGGTTCGTCACCAACCGACCCGGTCGCAGCTCGCCGACGCTGGACGACCCAACGCGAGGCGCACCTTCGCCAGGTCAACGCGTTCACGTTCCTGTTCCCGTCGCGGCTGAAACGATCGGCGACCCGGATGCCGGCCACGTTGCGCTATGCAGAGCATCTTCCAGCCAGCCGGACCGTGCGTGTCCTGCTGATGCTGGCGGTCCCCGCCTATGTCGGTCTGCAAC
>JBPCPI010000025.1:0-13726 GCA_050999295.1 Geodermatophilaceae bacterium
GATTGGGTTGTCTACTGAAATCTAGGGTTGGCCGTAGAGGAGCTAATACAGTCCTCGACATGGACCCCGTGCGGAATCCCTACGCTCCCGGCGCCGGCCAGCGACCGCCCGAACTCGCCGGTCGGGACGCGGAACTGACCGCCTTCGACGTCCTCCTGGAACGAATCAGCGCTGGCCGTCCGGAACGGTCGTTGATGCTGACCGGGCTGCGCGGGGTCGGCAAGACCGTGCTGCTCAACCAACTCCGCTCGGCGGCAATCGCCCGCGGATTCGGTACCGGGAAATGGGAGGCCCGCCCGGATCAGGACATCCGCCGACCGCTGGCCGGCGCGCTGCACCTCGCTGTGCGCGAACTCGCTCCGCGGCACCGGGCACCCGACCGGGTGGATCGCATGTTGGGCACTCTCAAGGCCTTCGCCTCCCGGCGCCCACCGGGTACGCCGCTCCGCGACCGCTGGGTACCAGGCATCGACGTACCGGCAACCGCCGGGCGGGCCGATTCCGGTGACCTGGAGATCGACCTGGTCGAGTTGCTCACCGATGCAGCCAATATCGCCAGCGACGTCGGCTCGGGCATCGCGCTGTTCGTCGACGAGGTTCATGACCTCGGGCCGGACGATGTCTCGGCGCTATGCGCGGCCTGTCACGAGCTGTCCCAGCTGGGCGCCCCACTGATCCTCGTCGGCGCCGGCCTGCCGCACGTTCCCGCCGTACTCTCGGCTGCCAAGAGCTACTCCGAGCGGCTGTGCGGTTTCTCCCGGATCGACCGGCTCGACCGAAGTGCGGTCGATCTGGCCCTGCGGGCGCCAGCGGACCGCGAAGGTGTGGACTTCGAGCCGGCTGCCCTCGACGCTCTCTACGCAGCGGCGGACGGCTATCCGTACTTCGTGCAGGCGTACGGCAAGGTCACCTGGGATGTCGCCGGCGAGTCGCCGATCACCGCCGCCGATGTCGCGGTTGCCCGGCCGATCGCCGAGGCCGAACTGGGGGTCGGGTTCTTCGGTTCCCGCTACGTTCGGGCCACCCCGGCCGAGCGGGAGTACCTACGCGTCATGGCCGACGACGCCGAGGACACCGGCGCCAGCCTGGCCAGCGCACAGGTCGCCAAGACCCTCAACCGCAGACCCGCAAGCCTGTCCCCCGCACGTGACGCCCTCATCAAGAAGGGCCTGATCTACTCGGCGCAGCGCGGCCAGATCGCCTTCACCGTCCCCCATTTCGGCCGATACCTCCGCACCCAGACCTGACCTGTCGCGACTAGACAGTCGACGGTTGCGCGCTCGGGTCGGCGAACTGGGTGCGGTACAGCTCGGAGTAGCGTCCGCCACTGGCAAGCAGCTCGGTATGGGTTCCACGCTCGACGATGGTGCCGTCCTCGAGAACGAGGATCTCGTCCGCGGCCCGGATCGTGGACAGCCGGTGTGCGATGACCAGGGAGGTCCGCCCGCTCAGGGCTTCCACGAGTGCCTCCTGTACGGCGGCTTCGGATTCGGAGTCCAGGTGCGCTGTGGCCTCGTCGAGGATCACCACCCGTGGCTGGGCCAACAGCAGCCTGGCGATGGTCAGCCGCTGACGCTCGCCACCGGACAGTCGGTATCCCCGCTCGCCGATCATGGTGTCCAGTTGGTCAGGCAGTGAGCGGACGAGACGGTCCAGTCGCGCGCGCTGCAATGCGTCCCAGAGTTCGCTGTCGGTGGCCTCGGGTCGGGCGAAGCGGAGGTTCGCACCGACCGTGTCGTGCCAGAGGTGCCCGTCCTGGGTGACCACACCGATGGTGTCCCGGATGGAGTCGAAGGACAGGTCGCGCAGATCCACCCCGGACAGCCGGATGGACCCGCTGTCGACGTCGTACAGCCGCGCTGCCAGCGCTGAGACCGTGGACTTCCCGGCACCGGATGAGCCGACGAGGGCGATCAGTCTGCCCGGAGCGGCGGTGAAGGACAGCCCGTGTAGCACTTCCACCCCACCGCGGGGGTCCAACGTCGCCACTTCCTCCAGCGAGGCGAGCGAGACCGCTGTGGCGGCGGGGTAGCTGAACCGTACGTCTTTGAACTCCATGGCCACACCCCCGCTCGGCACGGGGACCGGTGCTGTGGGTTCCTTGATCAGCGGCAGCAGGTCGAGCACTTCGAAGACCCGCTCGAAGCTGACCAGCGCGGTCATGACCTCCAGTCGGGCGCTGGCCAGCGCGGTCAGTGGTGCGTACAGGCGCGCCAACAGCAGCGCGAGGACTACCACATCTCCGGCGTCGAGACTTCCCTGCAGCGCGAGGTAACCGCCCAGTCCGTACACCAGTGCCAGGGCCAGGGCCGAGACCAGGATGAGCGCGGTCACGAACACCCACTGGTAGACCGCCGTACGGACCCCGATGTCGCGCACCCGGCTGGCTCGCGCCGTGAACTCGGCCGTCTCGTCCTCGGGGCGCCCGAACAGCTTGACCAAGGTGGCGCCGGGGGCGGAGAACCGCTCGGTCATCTGCGTCGTCATGGCTGCGTTGTGGTCGGCCGCCTCGCGTTCCATCGCGGCCAGCCGCCGGCCCATCCGGCGGGCGGGCAGGACGAAGACCGGCAGCAGGATTAGGGCCAGCAGGGTGATCTGCCAGGAGACCTGCAGCATCACGGCGAGGGTGAGCACCAGCGCCACGATGTTCGTGACGACACCGGACAGCGTGTCGCTGAAGGCGCGCTGGGCCCCGATCACGTCGTTGTTCAACCGGCTGACCAAGGCGCCGGTCCGGGTCCGGGTGAAGAAGGCGACCGGCATCCGCTGGACATGGGTGAACACGGCGCGGCGCAGGTCGAGGATCAGGCCCTCGCCGATCCGCGCCGACAGCCAGCGGCTGAGCAGGCCGACCGCCGCTTCGAGCAGCGCAATCAGCGCGATCAGGACGGACAGTTGGACAACCGTCGACACTTCGCCGCCGCCGACGATGGCGTCCACCACGCGCCCGGCGAGCACCGGCGTCGCCACGATGAGTACGGCGGAGACCACGCTCAGCAACAGGAAGACGATCAGGTCGCGCCGGTGCGGCCGCGCGAAGCCGCGGATCCGGCGCAGCGTCTCGACGGAGAACTTGCGGCGCTCCTCGTTCTGGTTCATCGCGTGGTAGAGCGACATCCACGCGGTGACTTCCATGCTCATCAGCGGCTCTTTCGGCGTCGGCGTCGGCGGTATGTGCACCCTGGCAAGCGATCTGACAGCTGTCAGCTGCGAGCATCCGCCTGGTCACGGGGCCTGTCGACTGGGATTGCGCACCGACCCGCGGCGCGCGGACCTGTTGTCGCTGGTATGCAGGGAACACGCCCGGCGCGTCCTCTGCTGAGCTGCCACATCTGGAACCGTTGGTCATGGAACCGCCGGATCGACGCGGATTGCCGGGTGGCGCGGGTCGTCGTAGCGCAGGGCCACATCCGCATGCCGTACGGGATCAACGCCGTCGTCGTAGTCGTCGAAGGCGGGCAGGGTCCACCGCCACTGCTCCGGCGTACGGCGGCGGCGCGCGACGGGGTTGACCCCCAGATGGATGGTTCGGTCGAAGGGCAGGCCCTGGCCGAGCAGGAGTTCGCCGCTGATCAGCACGATCGATCCAGGCTCGGCCGACCGGACGGGTTCGCGGGTGGCCCGGTTGGACACCGGATCCCGCAATGCGGACAGAAAACGCCCGCTTCCGCCCTGGCCGAGCGGGTCGAGCACCTCTCGGCGCAGCGCCTCGACGTCGAGCCAGCCATTGACGAAGGACGTGAGGTCGGTACGGCCGTACTCCAGGCGCAGAGCGGCATCCCGCCAGAACATCTCGGCCCGGATATGGGTCGCCGGACGGCCGAGTGCGCGCAGGGGTACGACGAGGGCTTCAGCAAAGGCGCCGGGGTCGGCAACCCGAGGTCCGTCGATCGCGACGCGCAACGCCGTACCCGGTACCGGGTACTCGACCAGCTCGGTTGCCAGCCTGGTCGGCAGCCCGGCTGGATCCACCGGTTGGAACGTCGGGCGCGGGCCGATGTCAGGCATCCGATGCCAGCGCAGGATCTCGGCGCGACCGGGACGGGGGTAGTCCGGTGATGGCTAGTCCCCGGTGGCACCGTCAATGCGTTCCCGGAGCAGATCCGCATGCCCGTTGTGCCGGGCGTACTCCTCGATCATGTGTAGATAGATCCAGCGCAGCGTGATGTCCGCACCGCTCCTTCTCCGGGCGATGACCTCGTCCAGGTCGGCGTGATTGGCACAGAACGCTCGCGAGCGCGCAACCGAACGACGGTAGGTGGCCACGTCGTCGGCCGGCACCGCTTCGTCGAGGTTGTCGAAGTCCCCGTCGGGCTCGTCGTCGCTGTAGTAGATCGGAGCGATCCTGCCGTCGGTGATGTCGTTGTTGAACCAGGCTTCGACCTCGGCCATGTGCCGTAAGAGGCCGAGCAGAGTCAGCGTCGACGGTTCGCAGGATCTGGTCTTCAACTGCTCCGGTGGGAGTCCCTGGCACTTGGTCAGCAGCGTGTCCCGATGGTAGTCCAACCAGCCGTCGAGCAAGGCGCGCTCCGGTCCGCCGTACGGTGGCTCCTGACGGTCGGTCGCGAACGGGTCCTCGGATGTCGTCATGGGCGCAGACGCTAGGCGCAACCTCTGACAAACGGCGACTGCTTGGTTCCCCGCCACCGGATCCTCAAGATCATGAGCGCCAGAGGCTCAGTGGTTGGTACTGCGCGCAGGGCGCTCATCATCTAGGAATGTCGATCCAGTGCGCCATTCTCAGGCCCTCATCATCCGAAACGAGAGCATTCGCGAGGTGGTCCAGGGCCGTCAACACCGCCGCACTGTCGGCCACCCGGTAACCCGCGCGGGTCGGCCCATCGCCGACCTTGATCCCCACGTCGGCGGGACCGAGTACGGCGAAGGCGTCCTCGTCGGTGACGTCATCGCCGAGGTAGACGATCGAGGCGGCACCGACCTCGCCAGCGCGACGACTCAGGGCCACCCCCTTGTTGGCCTCCACGACAGCGATCTCGACGACCTCCTTCCCGACCTTGACGGTGCGGCCAGGCACCGCCCCCGGCCCGGCAACCGTCGCCTCGCGCAGCCGCGCCGCGGCGATCCGATCGGCCATGCGTCTGGTGTGGACGGACGCGCTGACCGGCTTGATCTCGAGGAAGGCGTCGTCGTAAGGAGTCAGAAGTTCGCGGAGCTCGTCGACCAGGTCGTCACGGCGGCCGCCCAGCGAGGCGGCGGCGGTGCCGTACTCAGCACCGTGACTGCCGACGAGGAAGACACCGTCGTGCCGACCGACTCGCTCGGCGAGGTCGTCGTACCCGCGGCCGGACATCACCGTGACGTGGACTCCGGGAATATCGACGAGCCGAAGCAGCATGTCCTGCCCGCCGGCAATGAGAGCGGCTTCACCCGGATCGGCCACGATCGCGGACAGGGTGCCGTCGAAGTCGGTGACCACGAGCAAGGGGCGGCGGGCGGCGACCTCGCTCAGCGCCAGGATCGGATCCGGCTGAGTGTGCGTCACAACGTGCCTCGCACCTGCGCGAGCATCACTCGGGCTCGGGACCTTCGAGGGCGTCGAAGAAGGTCTGCGCCCAGTGGTCCAGGTCATGCGCGAAGAGATGCCTACGCATCGCTCGCATCCGCCGTCGTCGATCCTCAGGCGGGTCGGACAGCGCCCGAACAAGTGCGTCCTTTACCCCGTTGATGTCGTGCGGATTGACCAGATAGGCCTGCTTGAATTCCGCTGCAGCACCGGCGAATTCGGACAGGACCAGCGCACCGCCCAAGTCACCGCGAGCCGCAACGTACTCCTTGGCTACAAGGTTCATCCCGTCGCGGTACGGCGTCACTGCCATGACGTCGGCAGCGCGGTACAGCGCGGCGAGCTCCTCCCGCGGCACGGACTGGTGCAGGTAGTGCACCGCCGGCCCACCGATGGACCCGAATTCGCCGTTGATGTGGCCGACCATGCGCTCGATCTCCTCGCGCATCGTGACGTAGTGCTCCACGCGTTCCCGGCTGGGTGTGGCCACCTGCACCAGCACGGTGTCCGGGGCACTCACCTTCCCGTCCTGGAGGAGTTCGTTGAAGGCGCGAAGGCGTACGCCGATGCCCTTGGTGTAGTCCAGCCGGTCGACGCCCAGGATGATCCGATCCGGACTGCCGAGTTCGTTACGAATTTCCTTGGCCCGCTGGGCGACCTCCGCGGAGTTGGCGAGTTCGTCGTAGCTCCTCGCGTCGATCGAGATCGGGAACGCGTGTGCGGTGACCGTACGACCGTCGACGGAGACCGTGCCGCCGCTGGGCTTGAGATCGCACAGGGTCCGGGCCAGCTGGAGGAAGTTGCTGGCCCCCTGCGGCCGCTGGAATCCGATCAGATCCGCGCCGAGCAGTCCTTCGATGATCCGTCGGCGGCCCGGGAGCTGCATGAACAGCTCCAGCGGCGGGAACGGGATGTGCAGGAAGAACCCGATCCGCAGGTCGGGCCGCAGCTCGCGCAGCATCTGCGGGACCAACTGGAGCTGGTAGTCGTGGACCCAGACGACACCGTCCCGTCCGGCGACCTCGGCGGCTTTGGTCGCGAACTGCTCGTTGACCGAGATGTAGGTGTCCCACCAGGAGCGGTGGTACTGCGGCCGTTCCACGACATCGTGGTAGAGCGGCCAGAGTGTGGCGTTGGAGAATCCTTCGTAGTAGCGACGGATCTCCTCGGCGGTCAACGGGAGCGGCACGAGTTGGATGCCGTCGGCCTCGAAGGGCTCCGGAGCCTGTCCGTCGGCGCCGGCCCAGCCCACCCAGGCGCCGTTGCGGCCGCGGATGAACGGCTCCAGCGCGGTGACCAGACCGCCGGGACTGCGCTGCCAGCTGGTCGAGCCGTCGGCCCGGGTGACCTGGTCGACCGGCAGCCGGTTGGCCACGATGACCACATCGCTGCCGCGAGCATCGGAGGCTCTGCGGCGGGTGCGGGGTGTTTCGGGGGCAGCCACGGGCTCAGCCGACATTGCTGGCATAGATCTGGCGCCACGGGTCGGCCAACAGCAGGCCAGGCGCGCTCCTCGGCGGCCGACTCGAGCGGCGCTGCAGATGCCTCTGGCTGAGCGCTTGCCGGTTGTGCGCCAGCTCGTCGAGTCTTGGGGAGGACACCAGACAAAGCTATCCCGACCCGATGGGCTCCAAACCCGTCCGGTCGTTACGGTCGAGAAATGGGACCTCTGCAGGGCGTCAACGTCGTCGAGTTCGCCGGTCTGGGGCCGGGACCGTTCTGCGGGATGATGCTCGCGGATGCCGGCGCCGACGTCGTCCGGATCGAACGGCCCCGGCCGCCGGGTGACGGCATGTCCCGGCTGGTGCTGAACCCGGTGCTGGATCGGGGAAAGCGCTCGATCGCCCTCGATCTACGCGACGAAGCGGACCGTGAGGTCGTACGTCGGTTGCTGGCTCGGGCAGATGTGCTCACGGAGGGTTTCCGGCCGGGCGTGATGGAGCGGCTGGGGTTCGGCCCCGAACCGGTGCTCGCGGCCAACCCGCGGCTGGTCTACGGCCGGATGACCGGTTGGGGGCAGAGCGGTCCGTATGCGGGCAGCGCTGGTCACGACATCGATTACATCGCCACGACCGGTGCGCTGCACGCATTCGGGCGACCGGACGAGGTGCCCGCGCCGCCGCTGAACCTGCTCGGCGACTTCGGTGGCGGCGGGATGCTGCTGGCCTTCGGCCTGGTCGCCGCACTGCTGCACGCGCGGGGGACCGGGCAGGGGCAGGTCGTCGACGCGGCGATCGTGGACGGTACGGCGTTGCTTTCCGGGATGATCCACGGACTGCGCCTGGACGGGGCCTGGCAGGACGAACGCGGGGTCAACCTGCTCGACACCGGAGCACCGTTCTACGACGTCTACGTCTGTGCCGACGGCGGCTATCTCGCCGTGGGCGCGTTGGAGGAGCCGTTCTATGCCGCGCTGATCAGCGGCCTGGGTCTTACGCCGGGAGAGCTGCCTGATCGAGACGATCCGACGAACTGGCCCCAGCTGCGGGCGGTCTTTGCCGCGACGGTGGCTCGGCGTACCCGGGACGAGTGGTGGGAGGCATTTCGGGGCACCGACGCCTGTGTCGCGCCGGTGCTGAACTGGCACGAGGCCATCTCCGACGAGCACAACGCCGATCGCGCGGTGTTCACCGAAGTCGGCGGTCAGCCGCAGCCCAGTCCGGCCCCTCGGTTTGGTACGACAGTGCCCGCCGCGCCTCGTCCAGCACCGGCGCATGACGAGTCCGGCGCCCAGATCCGGGCCGAACTCGGCCTGCCGGACTCGCCGTTGCCCGGCCCCGGCCAATACCGCCAGGGTCCGCAGAGCTGAGGGACAATGAACCCCTTTTGTGCGCCTTCCACCCGCTGCCTTACCGGGTTTGGGCACACGACAGGTGGATTGGGACCGGCCTGCCGCCCGTGGTCGGCGCGGTGATCAGCACGGTCGGAGCGCAGGCCGCGCCATTGCCCATCGCGGTGACCTGTGCTGCCAGGGCTGTTGTCGCAGTCCTGCTCGTCCGCCGTTCCCGTCCGATCCAGCCAGCTCTGGCGTGACCGTTATGCGCACAACGGTCGATCGTGCCCTCGATTCGTGACCGTTATGCGCATCCTGCTTATCCGGTTTACTCCGCTGGGCATGATCATGAGCTCCGTTGGTTGAGTGCGGCTGCCCCCTCGTCCGCCGTGATCACGGACTCGGCCGTCAGATCGGGACGACGTGCGGAGCCGCGGACTCCTGCACCGTGTTGGGCTCTACGGCGCCGGTCACCGTTTCCGACCCACAGACAGCGAGGCCGAGAAGCGGCAAAGCGGGGGTCTGGTCCTGCTGTGCGGCGAAAGGGGACGCGGGTGCGCTGGTTACTGTGCGAGAACCTGCAGGAATCGAGGCGAAACTGCATGAATTGGCACATCGCTCGCGTGGCCGCCTGACCCAGCCCGATTCGTCGCATCGTCTTCGTGCGTCAGCGGAGCAAACCGGATACGCATGCGCAGAACGGTCAGAATCGCGGCTCGATTTTCGCGGTTATGCGCATAACCGCGGAACAAGAAGCGGATGGGGGCGCGACAGGCTAGGACGCGTCCGGGTCGCCTTCCCATGCGCGAACGAAGTTCCGTACGGCCAGCCGAGCCAGCTCGCGACGACTGCCCGGCTGCTCGGTGTAGGACAGCGCCTGCGCCGCTAGCTCGAGTTGCTGCTGCTCGTTCAGTCGATCCAACATTCGTTCGACGAGCTGGTCCTCGGTGGCCCGAATGAACTCTCTGCGGACGACGGCGTACTGGATCGCCAGTTCCTCGGTGAGGTCATCCACGTTCGTCACCGGGACCGATCCGGAGCGCTCCCGGGACCTGGTCCTAGCCGGCTTCCTCGGTATGGAAGTCGTAGCCCTCTTCGCGGTCGATCTCCCTGGTCGGGGCGGCCACCGGTATCTCGACGGTGACCTCGCCGGCCTGCTCGAAGACGAAGGTGACCAGGAAGACCTCGGCGACCGAGATCTCCTCGGTCAGGTCGGTCAGCTCGATAGTGGGAGATTCGCTCGTGCCGAACTGCAGGATCCCCTGGGCCGGGACCACCGCCTCGACACCGCCCGTCGCCGGCTCGTCGCCACTCGGCGTCGCAGTCGCAGTCGGCGTCGCAGTCGGAGTCGGAGTCGCGGTCGGGTCGCCGGCGGGGAGGGTCGCGGACTCGAAGAACTCTCCGGTGACCTCGATCAGGGCGTCCTCGCTCAGCCCCTGGTTGGTCACGACGAGGGCCAACTCGGCCGTGCTTCCCTCGGCGTAGGTACCGCCGGAGGGGTAGAGGATGCGGATGTCACGCAGCGCGAGATCGCCGACGTCGGCCGAGGCGCCTTGAACAGTGGGGACCTGGGTCGAAGTCTGCGTCACCTGACCGGCGCTACACCCGGTCAACGCGGCGACCGCAGCCAAGGCGAGCGTGCCCAGCACGGGGATCATTCGGGGCAGGCGGGACACCGTGACGACCTCCGTGGACGGGTTGACCGAGGCGAGCAGTGGCCGATCGGGTACGGCTGCGAACCGGCTCAGAGTAGCGGTAGGGCAAACCCACTGGTGCGACGGTGGCACTCGCGGAAGGCTTGCACCATGGGAACCCGAATGATGACGGCGATGATGAGCGGCCTCGGCGAGTTGCGCTTCGAGCCGACCCAGAAACGGGTCAGAGCCATGATCGGCGGCAATGCGGTCGTCGACAGCACCAAGGCGGTCCTGATCTGGGAACCACGTCGCTTCGTTCCGGCCTACGCCGTGCCGATCGAGGACGTGTACGCGGACCTGCGACCGTCTGCACGGGCGCAAGCAGATGACTCGGCGGATGTGGGTGTCAGGCTCCCAGGGATAGCCGGTCCGCCGATGTTGACTCCTCGCGACGCTTTCCATGTCCACACAGCCGAGGGAGAGGCTTTGGACCTGCATACCTCCGGAGCGGTCCGGGAGGCCGTGGCTTTCCGGCTGTCCGACGCGGATCTGACCGGGTACGTGATTCTCGATTTCGCGGGCTTCGAGGCGTGGTTCGAGGAGGAGGATCAGATCGTCTCCCATCCGCGGAATCCCTTCACCCGTATCGACCTGCGGCGCAGCTCGCGCCATGTTCGGATCGAACTCGACGGGACAGTGCTGGCCGAGTCGGCTCGGCCATTGCTCGTCTTCGAGACCGGGCTTCCGCTGCGCTACTACCTACCTCGGGAAGATGTGCGAGTCACCCTGCGTCCCACGGCGACTCGGTCGACCTGCGCGTACAAAGGTGAGGCCAGCTACTTCTCTGCCGAAGTCGGGCGGGGGCTCGTCGAGGATGTGGCGTGGACCTATGAGGCTCCGCTGCGGGATATGGCTGAACTAGTCGGCCTGGTCTGCTTCTTCGATGAGAGGACCGAACTCATCCTGGACGGGGTGGGGCGGGAGCGTCCGGTGACACCCTGGTCCTGAGTCCGTGGCCGAGCCGTGCGGCTCAGCCGGTGCCATCGACGCCGAAGAGCGGCTCGTCGGGGGCCCGCAGGTCCTGGCTGGGCAGGCCGTCGGGGTGTTCTGCCCGTACCCGATCAAGACAGGTCAGCGCGATCGCCAGGTGCTCGCGCTTGCTCGTCTCGTAGAAACTCTGCGCGCCGGCAGACAGCTTCGGTGAGGCATGCAGCGGCTTGTCGGAGACGCACAGCAGGGTCGCGTTGGGGATCCGGTACCGAAAGCCGTTGGCGGCGATGGTCGCCGACTCCATGTCAACGGCAACACATCTCGCCGTACGGATGTCGTTGAGTGCGATCCGCTGGTTGAACTCCCAGTTGCGATTGTCCGTCGTATAGACCACGCCGGTCCGGTATCGGGTGTCGCGCTCCTCCAGGGCATGCAGCAAGAAGGCGTTCAGCCGGTGGTTGGGGATGACCGGCACGGTGGTCGGCAGGACGTCGTCCAGGACATGGTCGGCGCGCAGGTAGGAGGTGGCCAGCACGAAGTCGCCCAGCTGCTGATGATTTCGCAGCCCCCCGCAGTGGCCGATCATCATCATCGTGTCCGGGCGCAGGACCGCGAGATGGTCGGTGAGGGTCTTCGCATTCGACGGCCCGACGCCGATGTTGACCAGGCTGACCCCGTCACCGGCCGGGGTTCGGCAGTGCCAGGCCGGCATCTGGACGCCGGCCCGCACCGGTCCCTCGGCGTCGGGGAACCGCTCTCGGAACGCCTCGATGTGGATGGCGTAGTTGGTGAAGATCACGTGCCGCTCGAACGATTCCGCCGGCGTACCGCAGTAGTGCGCCAGCCGGTCGAGTGACAGCGCCATCCGTTCCGGCCCGAACAGGAACAGCTTCTTGGCCCGCAGGTCGAAGCGGTCCTCCTCGAGTGCGGTGAAGAAACCTGGGTCGGAGAAGCCCAGCGACTCGCGGGATGGCCGTACGGTCACCACCGCGCCACGCGACAGCAACGCGGTCAGCTCGCGGGCCAGGTACCGGCGTACGGCAACCGGGCGGGCGAACTCACCGGTGATCCTCGGGTTGTGCTCCGACCAGGGGCGTACCACGTCCACGGCCGGATACCAGCCGTCGGCGTCGATCCCGATCAGCGCGTCCAGGAGTTCATCGACGGCGGCCTGCAGCGTTTCGGGCTCCCGAGTGGCCCCGTCGATCGTCACCTTCATTACAGCGATCCTAGGAACCCGGCCACATGCCAGTCCGCGAGGCTGTGTCAGGGCTGACGACAAGATCTGTGAGTGTTGATTAGGCGCTCCTGGGTGGGGTGCTGCCAGGCTCGGTGCTGGTGATCCGGTGTGACTCTTTCAAGATCTGGCCGTTTCGGCGTGCCTTTCTCACGACCTGTCCGCCGGGTTGCCGGCACCGGCCCGGTCCACCAAGTTGGCCTGATCAGAAGCCTGTCCGCCCGTGGGCGTGACCCGTCACAGATGTGCCGCTCGGTGTTCCCATCCAGGCCGGTGCCGACGTTGACCCGCGCCCAGAAGAGAGGACCAGGCCAGTGCCTATGTTGGCAGAACTTGTCGATGCCGTCGTCGGTGTCGACACGCACCGCGACACTCATCAGGCTGAGATCGCGACCGCGGCCGGGACACCGATCGCGACGATCACCGTCGGAAACCACAGCGCCGGCTACGCCGAGCTGCTCGGCTGGATCTTCGAGCATGCGCCGGGCCCGGGGTTGGTGGTGGCGATCGAGGGGACCCGCAGCTACGGGGTCGGCCTGGCCCGGGCAGTCACCGCCGCCGGGTTGACCGTGGTCGAGGCCGAGCAGCCCCAGCGCAAGCAGCGCCGCGGCAAAGGCAAGTCTGACCCGATCGACGCGCACCTGGCGGTGCTTGGCGTTCTGCGCCAAGACGCCGGGCGGCTCCCCACTCCCCGCGCCGACGGGGACCGGGAGGCGCTGCGGATCCTGCTCGGCGCCCGGGCGGAGCTGACCGTGGCCAACACCGCCCAGACCAACCGGCTGCGCGCGTTGCTGCTCGGCGGTGACGACACCGACCGGGACACCGCCCGTCAGCGGCTGCCCGAGGCCGTCCTGGGCCGGCTGGCCCGGCGCCGCCCACCAGCCCAGGCCAGCCGCGAACAGGCCATCCGACAGGCCGAAATCCGCCGCCTAGCCCTGGCCCTGCGCGAGGCCCGGGCCGCGCTCAAGGCCAACCGCAGCCAACTGCAAGCCATCATCGACGACCTCGCCCCCGGCCTGACCGACCGGCCCGGGATCGGACCGGTCAGCGCCGCCCAAGCCCTGGTCAGCTACTCCCACCCCGGACGGTGCCGACACGAAGCAGCCTTCGCCGCCCTAGCCGGGACCAACCCGCTACCGGCCAGCAGCGGCCAAACCATCCGACACCGGCTCAACCGCGGCGGCGACCGCGACCTCAACGCGGCCATCCACATCATCGCCGTCACCCGGATCCGGTACTGCCCACGCACCCGCGCCTACCTCGAGCGGCGCACCGCCGAAGGTAAAACCCCCCGAGAGATCCGCCGCTGCCTCATTGGATGAGTATGGGGACGCAGGTCAGGTTGGCCTGTTCGTCGGGAACGACGAGGGATGGCCTCGATGTCTCGCCACTCGATGGCCCGTTTGAGCTGGTCGCCCTCGTCGTTGCCGGGAGGCAAGATCGGCGCGAGAGAGCAGCCCCGCTGAGGGCCGAACAATGAGGAACCGACGGTCGACCCGGTACCAGCGGCGATGTTCGACCTGGGAGGTCAACAGATGTTCTGCGGATGGGATTGGGGATCAACG
>JBPCPI010000034.1:0-3303 GCA_050999295.1 Geodermatophilaceae bacterium
GGCCGCGCCTGTCGGATGTCCACCGGACCGTCCCGCACCGCCTTGAAACTCCGCGATCGCGGATGCGCCTGGCTGGTTTGTGATCGGCCGATTTCTTGGTGCGAAGCACACCACGTCATCCCCTGGCACCAGGGCGGAAAGACCGACCACACCAACGGAGTCCTGCTCTGCGGATACCACCACCGAGAAATCGAAACCGGGGACTGGCAAGTCCTAATCAGCCACGGCCGGGCCTGGTTCCGACCCCCAGCCTGGATCGACCCCGAACAGACACCGATCCTCAACCCCATGCACCACCCGCCACCTCGGCAATAGGTTTCGACTGCGGTCGGGTCGAAACTCGAGTTTTACGAAGCTGAGGCAGCGGGCTGGCCCGTACTGGCCTCGAAGACGACGGCGGGTCCGCTGATCTCGACGTCCTTCTCCGTTGCGGCTACGAACGCGGCTTGGCCGCGCGGCAGGTCGAGCTCAGTGCCATCCGCGGCCCGCAGGCGAGCGGCGCCTTCCACAGTCAGGATGAGTCTGGGTCGGTTGCCTTGCAGGACAATACCGTCGGTGATCTCGTACCGCCACAACTCGAACTCTTCGACATCGCTGGAGAACCGGGTACACCCTGCGCCGTCCGTCTCGCCACGCAGCACTGTCGGACTGGCCTCTTGCAGCAGCAGAACACGTTGCAGGTCAGCGACAGCGACGTGCTTGGCGGTGAGTCCGCCGCGCAGGACGTTGTCCGACTCGGTCATGGTCTCCACGCCGACCCCGCAAAGGTATCCATGCAGGCAGCCCGCCGGGATGACGAGCGCCTGTCCCGGCTCGAGTCGGACGAAATCACACAGCACGGACAGAATGACGCCCCGGTCCTCCGGATATTCATCGGCCAGCCGCGAGATCCAGTGCAGCGCATCGACATGCGGCCCGGACGTTACGTGATTCGCAGACTTGGCCAGGGCGGCAACCGTTCCGGCGACCTCGCTGTCAGCGAGCTCGAACACCCAGCGGACCGAGTCCCGTAATCCTGGACCGGACAAGGACGCCTGCAGGCCAGTGAGTTCGGGTACGTCCAGATCGCCGAGCAATGCGAGCGTCTCCGGAACGGCCCGGAATCCGCAGAAGACCTCCACCGTCGTCAGCGCGCAGAGCATCTCCGGCTTGTGCCGATCGTCGCGGTAATTGCGGACCGGGTCCGCGAGAGGCACGCCGGCCGCCTCCTCGGCGGCGAAGCCCTCCTCGGCCTGAGCGGCGTCCGGATGCGCCTGCAGCGAGAGCGGCGCCCCGATCGCGAGCACCTTCATCATGAAGGGCAAGCGTGGACCGAACCGCGCCACAGCGGCAGCGCCGAGCATTCCTGCCGGGTCGGCCTCGATCAGCTGCAGCAGGCTTCGACCGTCGGACACTCGTGACGGGCACGCCGGGTACGCGCCGATCCACAACTCTGCTTCAGGTTCGGCGCTGGGTGATGGTCGACCGAGAAACTCGGCCATCGCCGTACGCGAACCCCAGGCGTAACGCCGAACATCGTTGGTCAGAGCGAACATCGCGGCCAGACTAGAGGCTACCGATCGCGGGGCCCGAATCCTGCGCTGCTGGCGGAGTCGAGGATAGTTCTGAAGACTCCTGCGTTCGGCGGAAGTCCGGCTCCAGGTAGATCATCCGGGCAATGGGTACGGCCGCTCGAACCCGCTCCTCTGCGGCGTCGATCGCAGCCACGAGATCTCCGGCCGACAAGTCTGGCCTGATCGAGAGCTTTGCCGCGACGAGCAACTCCTCCGGCCCGATGTGCAGCGTGCGCATATGGATGACCGACTCGACGCCCGGTTCGCTTTCCAGCGCTGCAACGATCTTCTGTTGGGACTCGGGGCCAGCGGCTTCGCCGAGTAGCAGGCTCTTCGTCTCAATCGCCAGGATGATCGCGATCAACACCAGCAGTACGCCGATGGCGACAGTGCCGATGCCATCCCACACCCCGTCGCCGGTGAACACGGTGAAACTCACCCCGAGCAGCGCCAGCGTCAGGCCGACGAGCGCCCCGAAGTCCTCCAAGAGGACCACCGGGAGTTCGGGGGCCTTCGCATGCCGGATGAACTTGGCCCAGCTCTCCTTGCCCCGCACCTTGTTCGACTCGACGATCGCGGTCCGGAAGGAGTAGGTCTCCAATCCGATGGCCACGACCAGCACGCCGATGGCGATCAGCGGCGAAGTGAGGTCCTCAGGATGGGTGATCTTGTGATAGCCCTCATAGAGGGCGAACAACCCACATACGGAGAACAGCACGATCGAGACGATGAACGCGTAGATGTAACGCTCTCTGCCGTACCCGAACGGGTGCTCAGGAGTGGCCAGCCGGGAGGCGCGCTTGCCCCCGACCAGGAGCAGGGCCTGATTACCGGAGTCCGCGACCGAGTGGACCGACTCGGCAAGCATCGACGAGGACCCGGTCAGCAGGAAGGCGACGAACTTCGAGACCGCGATCCCCAGATTGGCCACCAGTGCCGCGATGATCGCCTTCGTGCCGCCACTGGTACTCATCTGCTCGCCTCCATGTCGCCGGCTAGGGAAGCACGCGATACGGAGACGTGCCTGGTCTCGACCGCGGTACTCATCTGCTCGCCTCCATGTCGCCGGCTCGGGAAACACGCGATACGGAGACGTGCCTGGTCTCGACCGCGGTACTCATCTGCTCGCCTCCATGTCGCCGGCTAGGGAAACATAGGCCGCGGCGAAGTCGACCATGCCGATCAGTTCGGCCATCTCCCGGATCGGTTGTTCCGCGGTCTGCTGACTCATGGGATGCAGAACGCTGGTTGCCACGTGGGCGGAATCGGCCAGGTCACGCAGATCGCGCATGGCCGTTGCCGCGTCGCCGGAGGAGCTGTCGGTGACGCAGATGATGCGTAGCTCCCGGTGGCCGTCCTCGGTACGGTCCCGGAAGAAGTCGTCATCCGTCATCACCCGAAAAGGTCCGGACAGGACCCGACGAGCCGGGACCGCCTGCTCGGGCAGCCGGAAGAGCGCAACCGGCAGACCGGCGAGGACGGCCAGCTGGTCAACCGCTCGGCTTCCCGCCACGCCGGCTACCGCCCCCTGGGACACCAGCATCGGCAAGGAGTCGAGCAGCTCCAGGGCCAGCGTCTTGGCCGGGTTGGCAAAGGATTCCTGAGTGGGTCCGCAGCGCAGCGCTGACTCGTCCAAGAGGTCGGCAACCGTGTCCGGTTCCCAGATCGCCCCCGGCAGGACGCCGGTCACACCGGCGACCAGCAGCGCCGGCGTCATGAGTGACCACAGCGAGGCCTGCTGTTCGCGGCT
>JBPCPI010000041.1:0-11169 GCA_050999295.1 Geodermatophilaceae bacterium
GCCGGGAAGACGAAGAGCTCCTCGACCTCCCGGACGACCTCGCCGGTCAGCGGGTGCAGGTAGTACAACCGCTCGATCTCGTCGCCGAACATCTCGATCCGAACGCCGAGTTCCTCGTAGGAGGGGATGACCTCGATCGTGTCCCCTCGCACCCGAAATGTCCCCCGGGTGAACGACAGGTCGTTGCGGGTGTACTGCATGTCCACCAGCCGATGCAGCAGCCAGTCCCGATCAGTGGCCGTGCCGAGCTTCAGCCGGACACTCTGGTCGAGGTACTCCTTCGGCGTACCGAGACCGTAGATGCAGGAGACGCTGGCCACCACGACGACGTCGCGCCGGGTGACCAGGCTGGCCGTCGAGGAGTGCCGCAACCGTTCGACCTCGTCGTTGACCGAACTGTCCTTCTCGATATAGGTATCCGTCTGCGGGACGTAGGCCTCGGGCTGGTAGTAGTCGTAGTAGGAGACGAAGTACTCGACCGCGTTGTGCGGCAGCAATTCCCGGAACTCATTGGCCAACTGGGCAGCCAGGGTCTTGTTCGGCGCGATGATCAGCGTCGGTCGCTGGACCTTCTCGATCAGCCATGCCGCACTGGCCGACTTGCCGGTCCCCGTTGCGCCGAGCAGGACGACATCGCGCTCGCCCGCGTTGATCCGCCGGACCAGGTCCTCGATGGCCTGCGGCTGGTCACCCGAGGGCTGAAAGTCCGCCTCGACCCTGAACGCACCGACGGTCGGACTCTTGTCGTTGGACCAGGCGCGCAACGGTCGTACGGGCCTGCGGGTCGTCACCGACGTCGCAGGGGTCTGGGTGGAGGAGTCTGTTGCGGTCACAGTTAACGAACATAGGCCGGCTATCCGACATTCCCCAAAGACATGGCTCGCTGCGCTCGCAGTGTTCGCTCCGCTCCTCCACTCCGCCTCGTGCGCTGCGCGCACCGGTCGGTCCGATGCTCACTCACAGCCCACCGACCCAGCCGCACCTTCGCCCAGCATGAACGACCGCCGCGGATCCGCCGAGGACATCGCTCGCCTGCTGCGCACATCTGTTTCGGCGGGTATCGGACTAACGCCGAAATCCGCGCGCCCCTCAGCGGCTCCTCCCAGCCGACCGGCACGGAAAATACCTGTGGACAACGTGTTCATCTGATGTGGACGGAGCACTGCAAGGTGTGGACGACGGAACCGGCGTTGTGGACGGAGAGTAACGACTGGGAAGGATAGTCGCATCTGTCAACTCATGTGACTGGTGTTGCCGGAGTTTCTCGCAAAAGTCCTTGTCCACGCGTAACGGCCTGCGTAACTTACTTCTTGCAGGGAACAACCGGCACAGACCGGAGGCGGAAAGGACTCGGTTCGCCGAGGCTTTTCCGACCAAAGGTCACGCTCCGTAGTGTATTTCGGTACATGAAAGGGCGACCGGGACCACTGATCGAGTTGGCCTTCGGGTCAGCACGGACAACGGACTCGAGATGCTGGGCAGCGAGCTCGTCTCGCCAGCCGACACCTCGGGGTCATTCGAACTCCGGTTCGGATAGCCCGGAGGGCCGGAAGTTCCCGGCATATGACGCCCCTTCGCGACCCGTTCGCGAAGGGGCGTCGTTATTGTCTGGCAGTGACATCCTGGCCGGGCGCGGCATACCCCCTCGGCGCAACCTACGACGGCACCGGAACCAACTTTGCCGTCTTCAGCGAAGTCGCCGAGGCCATCGAGCTGTGTCTGTTCGATCGCGACGGAAACGAGCAGCGGATTCCGTTGGAGGACGTGGACGCGTTCGTCCATCACGTCTATCTCCCTGGTGTGCGGCCTGGTCAGCGCTACGGCTACCGCGTCTACGCGGCCTACGCACCCCACCGGGGGGTGCGCTGCAACCCGGCGAAGCTGCTCATGGATCCCTATGCCAAGGCGATCGACGGGACCCTGACCTGGGGTCAGCCGCTGTTCAGCTACCCCCTCGACAACCCAGACGGCAGTCCGTCCACCGCTCCCCCGGGAGCGGATGCCCTTGTGCCCGACCGAAGCGACTCCGCCGCCCATACGCTCAAGTCGGTCGTGATCAATCCCTTCTTCGACTGGGCATCCGACCGGTCACCCCGCACGCCCTACCACCGAACCTTCATCTATGAGGCGCACGTCCGCGGGCTGACCAAGACCCATCCCGGCGTACCCGAGGAACTGCGCGGCACCTATGCCGGGATCGCCCATCCCGCTGTGCTCGAGCACCTGGTATCGCTGGGTGTGACCGCGCTTGAGTTGATGCCGGTACACCAGTTCGTCCTGGACCACAGCCTGGCGGAGCGCAACCGCACGAACTACTGGGGTTACAACACCATCGGCTTCTTCGCCCCGCATCAGGCCTACTCCTCAGCAGGAGGCGATGGCCATCAAGTGCAGGAGTTCAAGGGGATGGTCCGCGCGCTGCACGCTGCCGGCATCGAAGTGATCCTCGACGTGGTCTACAACCACACAGCCGAAGGCGACCACAATGGCCCGACGATGTGCTTCCGAGGCTTGGACAACGCCGCCTACTACCGACTGAACGACAAGAACCCCGCACGGTACGTCGACTACACCGGCACCGGTAACTCGCTCAACGTCCGTCATCCCCATGCCCTGCAGCTGATCATGGACTCGCTGCGCTACTGGGTCCTGGACATGCACGTCGATGGCTTCCGCTTCGATCTGGCCTCGGCCTTGGCCCGGGAACTGCACGATGTCGACCGGCTGTCGGCCTTCTTCGACCTCGTCAAACAGGACCCCGTGGTCAGCCAGGTGAAGCTGATTGCCGAGCCGTGGGACGTCGGCGAGGGTGGCTATCAGGTCGGCAAGTTCCCTCCCCAGTGGACGGAGTGGAACGGGAAGTACCGCGACACGGTCCGAGACTTCTGGCGCGGCGAGAAGGCCGCCCTGCCGGAGTTCGCCGCGCGGATCACCGGATCATCGGATCTGTACAAGCACAACGGCCGGCGTCCGGTGGCCAGCATCAACTTCGTCACCGCCCATGACGGCTTCACGCTCAATGACCTCGTCTCCTACGACCACCAGCACAACGAAGCCAACGGCGAGGGAAACCGCGACGGTGAAAATCACAACCGCTCCTGGAACCACGGCGTGGAGGGACCAACCGATGATGCCGCGATCGTTGCACTGCGCAGCCGCCAGCGACGGAATATGATCGTGACTCTTCTTCTGTCCCAAGGGGTTCCGATGCTCCTGCACGGGGACGAGCTCGGCCGCACCCAGCACGGCAACAACAACGCCTACTGCCAGGACAACGAACTGTCCTGGGTCGATTGGGCGTCAGCCGACGAGGAACTCACGGCCTTCGTGGCCGCCGTCTCGCGTCTGCGCCGGGCACATCCGACCTTCCGTCGGCGTCGGTTCTTCCGCGCCTCGCCGGTCCGCGATGTCGGCGACCCCATCCACGACATCACCTGGTTGACCTCGGCGGGCGACGAGATGGCGCAACGTGACTGGGATTCCAGCTACCACCGCGCCTTCGCGGTGTTCCTCAACGGAGAAGGGATCAACGAACGCGACGACCGCGGTGCGCCGATCACCGACGTGTCCTTTTTGCTCTGCTTCAACGCGCATGACTCCGATCTGGCCTTCCGTACACCTCCGGAGGAGTACGCGAGTGCCTGGGAGGTGGTCCTGGATACCGGGCTGGCCTGCCAACCGGCGAGCCCGGAGGTCATCGTCGAGGCAAGCGAGGCGATTCCGGTCCTGAGTCGCTCGCTGGTTGTCCTTCGCGCCACGCCCTAGGCGTGGCTCGCCTCCTGAGTGTGCGCGGGCGCTGCGGCCAATGGTGGAAGAACTGCGACAACGGCCTTGGGCCAGTCCGGGTCGGTCGGGTAATCGCCGTGGCCGCGCAGCGTGGCCACCGCGGAGTTCATCTGTGCCACGTCGGACGGCGTCGGGTCCAGGAGCCGCCAGTCCGGGCCGCATTCACGGCGACCGCTCGCCTCGTCGACGAGGTCGTCGTATGCGCGATCCCAGCCGTTGATCCGGCGTGACTGGGGCCGCTGCCCCGAAACCTCCGCGACGTGATCCCAACTCAGCACCGGGCCTGCGATCGCGTCAGTGTCCCGGTAGAGGTTACGCCAGCGGCCCCCGTACCGGGACCACAGCCAGCCGAGGACGGAGACATCGACGTGGGCTGGGAAGGCCGGAACGAACTGCTGACGTAACTGGGATCCGAAGGTCACCAGCCCGACCCTCGTTCGCTCCTCCGGGGTGAGCCAGAGCAGGGCAGCGACGGCGATCAGACTCCCTTGGCTGTGCGCGGCGACCACCACGCGCGAGGCGGGAGGGTTCGGAAGGGGCACGTCCGGATCCTGCAGGGTGCCCAGGTGCCAGCTGATCCGGCGCCGCAGGTCGGCCACGGCGCGTTGGGAGTACGGCGGCGGTACGAACGGATGCGCTGACCTCGGCCAGAATGCGATCACGTCCCAGACGACGCTGACCCCCCGCCGCATGCTCTCCGATCCGATCGCACCCCGGCCCAGGAACACCAACAGCGCCGACAAACCGACCAGCACCAGCGTGCCGAGCCAGATCAACGGGCTCACGCCGTCGGGATTCTCGGGCTCGGACAGGACACCCAACGGTTGCCAGAGACTGACCGCAACGCAACGCGAGCCCGACGTCACTGCGCAGTGCTCGATGCCGGCGGCCAGCGACAGCGCCATCCCGAAGCCGGCGAAGACCCAGAACAGCGTCTGCAGCTGATTCTTCGCCCTGGCGAGATACATCGCCCGACCCACCCGCCGCAGCCAGGCCGGCGACAACCTCGGCATCGGGCCGTCGAAGCGGAAGGCCTCGGTGGCGCGGTCGACGAACTCCGCCCGCCGCACCAGATAGCCGACGATACCGGCCACCACGATCAGGAGGATGAGGATTGTCGTGAGGCCCCAGGCGTAGGCGACGCGCTGCAGCAACGGCGGGATCATCACCGGCTCGGTCGCCACCTGGTTGACGGTCGCCTGGACCGCGAAGCTGAAGGCAGCGGCGTAGCCGACGCCGAGGAACGTCCCGACCGATGCGGCCAGTGCGGCGGTCATGCCCATGCCGAATCTGGCAAATGACGCGAGCACAGCGCCCGGCCCGGTTCGCCGGGTGCACCGCGCCAGCCCGCCCACGGCGACGAACAACAGCACGAGGGCTGTCACCGATACGGCCAGCAGGGCTAACGCGACCGCATCCGCTGCGGGTAATGAGCAGTCGCTGACCGTCCCGGTCAACTCCCCCGGATCGCCGCAGTTACCACCGGAGCCGACCAGCGAGACGTCCTGGGCGGCTTGGACGATAACCGCCCAGACGAGCAGGGCCAGCGACGCGACGAGGCCCACAGCGCCAAGAACGGGCGCGATCCGGTGCCAGCGCTCCACCCTGCGGTCCCAGGCGGCAGATCCAGTGGTTACGGTCGCAGATCGCTCGGGATCACCGAGGAACACGATCACCGCAACGCTCGAGCCCAGTGCAGCGATGGCCAGCCACCGCCCGAGAACTGCGGCGTTATCGCCGTCGCTCGCCGCTGGCGAGAACACAAGCACGGCGAGCATCGCCAGGGCGGTGCCGGCGTGCAGCCGTCGCAGCGCGGGCGCGTCCGGATCGCCGGTGAAGAACTCCGCCCGGCCCAGTTCGGTCGGCGGGTGGTCCTGGGCCCGACCGGAAGCGGTCCTCGTGCCGTTTCGTTCGCTCCGGATGTCCTCTCCTGGGTTCTGCCCAGCTGTCAGGGTTGCTCGGCCGAACAGGCTGAAGAGGGTCAGCGCCCCCAACGGGAGGAGCAGCCCGGCCAGCAGCCACCATTGCCGTCCTGCACCTTGTCCGGCGCCTGCCCATTGCCAGCCGAGCAGGTCCATGCCAACCACGGCCGAACTGAAGATCAGCAAGCACGTCAGCGCCACGCCGAGGACGCGCAGCATCGCGCCGGACGCGGCGTGCCATCGCCGCGCCCACACCGACGTCCCCGGACGCGGCAGCATGAACTGCGCGGCGTTGACGATGCCGAACGGGATGATCAGCAGCCACAACGCCTGACGCCACGTACCGCTGGTGAACCGACCCCAGTGGTAGGCCTCCAGCACTCGCCCCCGGTCGGGTGGCAGTTCCTGCCCCTGCAGACCGGCCGGTCGGAAGAAGCGGCTCTTCTCGTCGCCACCCACCTGGACGACGTGCGCGCTGAGCAGCATGCTCTCCGGCGGTGACCCACTGACTCCGTGCACCCGTAGTTCGACCCAGCCGGCTCCGGGCTGGGCATCCTCGGCTTCCGCGCGTTGCACCGTGGGAGTCAGTGCCTAGTCCTCCTCGATGAGGCGCCGGCGCTGTTCGTCAACGTCGTAGTCAGGTCGAGGGAACCGCGGATCCATCTCGGACAGGGTCTCCAGCAGAAGTCGACCGACCGCCCAGTTCCGGTACCACCTGCGGTCGCTGGGCACCACGTACCACGGCGCCGACTCGGTGCTCGTCCGGTCCAAGACCGCTTCGTAGGCCTTGGTATAGGCAGGCCACAGACGGCGCTCGTCCACATCATCGGGATTGAACTTCCACTGTTTCTGCGGGTCATCAAGCCTGGCGAGCAGCCGCTCCTTCTGGGCAACAGGAGAGATGTGCAGGAAGCACTTGATGATCTGGACGCCGTCCTCGGTCAGGTTGCGTTCGAACCGGTTTATCTCGGCGTAGCGCTTCTCCCATGTCGTCACCGGGACCAGGCGCCGGACTCGGGCGATCAGGACGTCCTCGTAGTGGGACCGGTCGAAGATTCCGATCAGACCTGGGGACGGTACGGCCTTGCGGATCCGCCAGAGGAAATGATGTGCGAGTTCGTCAGAAGTCGGCTTCTTGAACGAAACGATGCGGCTCCCTTGAGGGTTGACCGCCCCGATGACGTGCTTGATCACTCCGCCCTTGCCGCTGGTGTCCATGCCCTGAAGGACGAGCAGGATCCGGCGCCTGCTGCCCCCGGTGCCCTCCGCGTAGAGGGCCTCCTGCCGGGTTGCCAACTGCTCGCCGTCCGCCTGCGCGGTGGTTCGGGTTGCGGACTTTTTCCCGGGCGCCAGGGCGGTTGCCCGTGGATCGAGGTCGGCAAGGGACACGGGACCCTGCGGTGCACGCAGGGCGTCGCGGAGGGACTGATCGGCCATGATCGTGCAGCGTAGGGGCTCGGCGCCATCAGATGGGTCGCAGTCGGATGCGATGCAATCTGGTGGGATGACGCGATGCGCCAACTGCTCCCGTCGGCAACCGACAACATGGATGCCGCTGCCCTTGATCGCGCCTACGCCAACGAGCCGGCCGACTTCCTCCGGGTCAACTTCGTGGCCTCGGCGGATGGGGCCTCGAGCCTGGACGGCCGAGCCGGCGGCCTGGGGTCACCGACCGATCAGCAGGTGCTGCGGCTGCTGCGGGATAGATCTGACGGGATCATGGTCGGTGCGGGCACGGCACGGGCCGAGGGCTACCGCGCGCTGCGCGACGACCCCGTTCGGGCCGATCTGCGGACCGCCCGCGGCCAGTCGCGGGTCCCGCCGCTGATCCTGGTCTCCCAGCGACTCACGCTGGATCCGACTGACCCCGTCATCAGCACAGCAGTGGCTCCTACCGTGATCGTGACCTGTGCGGGCTCGGATCGGGGTCGACGCGCGGCACTGGCCGAGGTCACGCCGGTGATCGTGGCCGGCCAGGACATTGTCGACCTCGTCGCGGCCCGGACCGCGCTTGCCGAACGAGGCTTGCGGCGTCTGGTCTGCGAGGGCGGGCCAACGCTGTTCGGGACCGCGCTTGGCGCCGGGATCGTGGACGAGTTGTGCCTGACCGTCTCCCCCATGCTGACCGGGCCAGGGGCCGGCCGGATCGTCGACACTTCCCTGCGCATCGATCCCGTACGCCTGCGGCTGCGGCACCTGCTGGAGGAGGACGGCTACCTGTTCCTGCGCTACTCCGTGGACCCGAGTTGAGTTGCCAGGCGGCCCAGCGTGTTACGGGTGTGCTCGGCCTCCTCGCCGCGGGAGAACTCGGCGGCGATGAAATCGGTGACCCCGAGCTGAGCCAGGGTGCCGATCTGCTCGGCGACCTCGGCTTCGTCGCCGACGATGGCGACCCCACCGGGACCGGCGGCACCCTCGCGATCGAGCATCGCCTTGTACGAGGGCAGCAGCCCGTACATCGCGAAGACCTTGTCTGCCCGCTGTCTCGCGGCAGCCTCATCGGTCGTGACACAGACCGGAAGGGTGCACACGATGCGCGGCGTGGGCCGACCCGCGGATTGCGCTGCAGCACCGAGAACCGGGGCGATGTGATCGCGAATCGTCGCCGGGCCGGTCATCCACAGGATCGTCCCGTCGGCGTACGTCCCGGCGAGTTCGAGCATCCGAGGGCCGAGAGCGGCTAGCAGTACCGATGGTGCCCGCTCCGGCCGCGGACCGGACACCTGGTAGCGCGCGGTGATCGTCTCGCCCTCGACGCTGACCTGCCCGTCCTGCAACAACGGGACCAGGGCGGCGAGGTATTCACGCATGTGCCGTGCCGGCCGGTCGAAGGAGTAGCCGAAGGCGCCCTCGACGACCACCTTGTGGGAGGTGCCGATGCCCAGGACGAGCCGTTCGCCCAGAGCGAGATGTGTGGTGATCGCCTGCTGGGCAAGGGCGGCCGGGTGTCGCGGATAGGTAGGCATTACCGCGGTGCCCAGTTCGATCCCGGGAACCTGACGCCCGGCGACGGCCAAGGCGGTGAGTGCGTCGAGAGCGAAGATGTTTGCGAGCCAAGCCGAGGCGAAGCCCTCCTCGGCCGCCCGCCGGATCTGGTCCGCCAGGTCACCCAGCGGGTCAGGGCCCGGTTTCGGATCCACGAGTTGGGCGCCGATCCGCATCGTCTGGCCTGCCACGCGTCCTCCTCCGCCTTCCCGAACGTCCATGTCTACCCGGTCAGTTGTCCGACACGCATGATCGCTTCGACCGTCGGGTAGTTCGCCGATATGCGGATTGTGATCACCGGCGCGAGCGGCAACGTGGGTACGGCGCTACTTCGACGCCTGGCCGCTGATTCGGCGCACCATCAGGTCACCGGGCTGTGTCGACGGCCCCCCGACCCGGTTCCGCCCTATGACCATATCGACTGGGTCGCGCTGGACCTAGCCGATCCCAAGGCTGAACGCAACCTCGAGCCGTCGTTGCGCGGAGCTGACGCCGTCGTCCATCTGGCTTGGGCCTTTCAGCCCTCGCATGACACCGACTATCTAGAGCGCCTGGATGTCGGCGGAACCCGTGCGGTCCTCAACGCCGCCGATCGGGCCGGCGTCGGGCATCTGGTCCACATGTCCTCGGTCGGCGCCTACTCCCCCGGCCCGGACGAGGACCGAGTGGACGAATCGTGGCCGGTCAACGGCATAACCTCCCTGGCCTACAGCGAGCACAAGGTCGCCGCGGAGCGGCTGCTGGACGCCTACCTGGCGAGCCAGCCGGATGGCATGCGGATCGCGCGCATGCGCCCGGCCTTCGTGCTGCAGCGCGATGCCGGGAGCGCCCTGTTGCGGTACGGGGTTCCTGGATTCGTCCCGGCGGCAGCCGTACGGTGGCTTCCGGTTCTTCCGTTGGACCGCCGGCTGGTCGTCCAGGGCGTGCACCCGCACGACCTCGCCGACGCGGTCGTGCGGGTGCTGGAGCGAGGATCGACGGGGGCGTTCAACGTCGCGGCCGAGCCACCGCTGACCCGTGCGGACTTCGCCGCGGCTCTGCGTGCGGTCCCCATCCACGTCCCAGCTGCCCTTATGCGTGGGATCACGTCGCTGACCTGGCGGGCCCGGCTGCAACCCCTGGATCCGGGGTGGATCGATCTGGCCTTCGCGGTGCCGCTCATGGATACCGGCCGGGCCCGTTCGGAACTCGATTGGCAGCCGACCACCGACGCGCGGCAGGCACTGGCTGAGGCCGTCGCCGGCATGGCCCAGGCGGCGGGAACCGCCAGCCCGGCCCTCCGGCCGAGATCGTTCACCGACCAGCTGGCCAGGCTTGTCCGCCGCGGACCGATCGGCAGCCGCAAGCTGCCCTGAACACGGACTCGGTTCGGCTATAAGGCGGGCCTCCATTCCACATCGCGGCCGTCCTGCTCGGACATCTCAACCTGGACACCACCCACGGCTACACCGCGGCGTTTCACCGCGCACGTGATCGCCGCTCACCGAGGCGGCTCGACGATCCTGATCCGCTGATCGCTTCCGACCAGTCAGAATGAGTCAATGAAGCTCCCAGTCATGCCGCCGGTCGCGCCGATGCTGGCCAAGTCGGTGCCCACAATCCCGCCCGGCGCCTCATACGAACCCAAATGGGATGGCTTCAGGAGCATATTTTTCCGGGACTTCGATGGGGTTGAGTTCGGCAGCCGTAACGAGAAGCCGATGACCCGGTACTTCCCGGAACTGGTCCAGGCGGTCAAAGCAGAGCTGCCCGAACGCTGCGTCATCGACGGTGAGATCGTCATCGCCACCCACGCCGGCCTGGACTTCGAGGCGCTGCAGCAGCGCATCCACCCCGCCGTCTCCCGCGTCACGATGCTGAGCATGAAGACTCCGGCGTCGTTCATCGCCTTCGACCTGTTGGCCCTCGGTGACGACGACTACACCGGCCGGCCGTTCAGTGAGCGTCGAGCCGCATTGGAGGCGGCCCTGGCCGACGTCCGGGCGCCGATCCACCTGACGCCGGCCACCACCGATCACGACCTCGCGCAGCGATGGTTCACCGAGTTCGAGGGTGCCGGGCTCGACGGAGTCGTGGCCAAGCCACTCAACGGCACCTACCGGCCCGACAAACGGGTCATGTTCAAGATCAAGCACGAACGCACCGCCGACTGCGTCGTCGCCGGCTACCGCGTCCACAAGAGCGGACCCGACGCGATCGGCTCACTCATGCTCGGGCTCTACACCGACGACGAGGTGCTAAATTCGATCGGCGTCATCGGCGCCTTCCCCATGGCCAGACGCCGTGGGCTGTTCACCGAACTGCAGCCGCTGGTCACCGACTTCGACGACCACCCCTGGAACTGGGCCGCGCACGAGGCCGGCGAACGCACCCCCCGCAAAGGCGAGGGCTCACGCTGGAACGCTGGCAAGGATCTCTCCTTCGTGCCACTGCGACCAGAGCGAGTCGTCGAGGTGCGCTACGACCACATGGAAGG
>JBPCPI010000068.1:0-7615 GCA_050999295.1 Geodermatophilaceae bacterium
GCCGGCCGTTGTCGGGCGCGTAGCTCAGCGGTCAGAGCACTCGGCTTACAACCGAGCGGTCGCTGGTTCGATCCCAGCCGCGCCCACATGTCGAGCCTTGCCGCGGTCGTAGCCGCACTCGAGGCGCGCTACGACCCCTCCCTCGCCGAAGCCTGGGATGCCATCGGGCTGGTGTGCGGAGACCCTGACTCCACGCTGCAACGGGTGATGTTCGCCGTCGACCCGGTTGCCAGCGTCGTGGACGAGGCCGTCGATGCCCGGATCGAACTGCTCGTGACCCACCACCCGCTGTTCCTGTCCGGCGTACACGGCATTCCCGCCTCCGATCCCAAAGGGCGGCTGGTGTTCCGGCTGATGTCGGCCAGCTGCGCACTGTTCGTGGCCCACACCAACGCTGACCGGGCCTGCCCTGGAGTCAACGACGCACTGGCAGCAGCGATCGGTCTGATCGACACCAGCCCACTCGAACCCGCGGACACCGAACTCCTGGACAAGGTGGTCACGTTCGTGCCGCGGGCTGCGGCCCCACAGGTCGTGGACGTCCTGAGCCAGGCCGGAGCCGGCCAGATCGGGGCCTACAGCCGCGCCGCGTTCCTCAGCGAGGGCACCGGCACGTTCCGGCCCGGCCCCGGAGCCGCCCCGGTTATCGGCTCCGTCGGCAAGATCGAGGAGGTGGCCGAGACCCGGATCGAGATGGTGCTGCCCAGGTCGCGGCGTGCAGCGGTCGTGCAAGCATTGCGCGCCGCCCACCCGTACGAGGAGCCGGCCTTCGACATCTTCGAACTCACGACCCTGCCCAGCACACGGCAGGGCCTCGGGCGGATCGGCGAACTCGATCGTGGGACATCGTTACGCGAGTTCGCCGACCAGGTCGCCCGAAGCATCCCGGCAACGGCGAGCGGCGTACGGATCGCGGGCGACCCGGACCGGCAGATCCGCACCGTCGCCGTGTGCGGCGGGTCGGGCGGCTCGCTGATCGAGACCGCGAGCGCAGCCGGCGCCGACGCATTCCTCACCTCGGACCTGCGCCACCACATCGTCAGCGAATCGCGCGAGTCGAGTGACCTTTCACTGCTCGATGCCGCCCACTGGGCGACGGAATGGCCATGGCTACCCGCGGCGGCTCGACTTTTACGCCAGGATGTGCCCGACACCGTGATCGACATTACGGTGTCGACGCAGCGGACCGACCCCTGGACCGCGGCGGTGCAGGCCACATCAACGCAGGAGGCACCCGATGGTGGAGCGCAGCAGTGGTGACAGCGCGGCATTGAGCCAGGACGCTGGCGACGGTTCAGGTAGGACCGACCGACAGCGAAAGAACGATCGCCAGCAGAACAACGACCGCAGCGCGTGGAACTGGCTGTTGGTTCCGGCCATCGTCATCCCGCTGCTCGTGCCGCTCTACAACCGCGTGGAGCCCACCCTGTTCGGATGGCCGTTCTTCTACTGGGGGCAACTGGCCTTCATCGCCCTCGGCGTCGCGACCACAAGCGTCGTCTATCAGAAGACGAAGACCCGCAAGGATCCGGACACCGATCGAAGTCGGTTGAGCAGCGGTCCCGCCGAGCGGGAAGGGCGCTGAGGCATGGAGGGCATCAAGACAACCGAACTCGTCATCTTCATCTTCTTCTTCCTCGTCGTCACCGGCTTGGGTTTCTACGCCGCGCGCTGGCGTCGCCCGACGGACCTGCTGCACTTGGACGAATGGGGCTTGGGCGGCCGGAACTTCGGCTCCTGGGTCACCTGGTTCCTCGTCGGGGGGGACCTTTACACGGCGTACACCTTCGTCGCCGTCCCGGCGCTGATGTTCGGCGCCGGCGCTGCCGGGTTCTTCGCGGTTCCGTACACGATCATCTTGTATCCGATCTTCTTCCTGATCCTGATCCGGCTCTGGTCGGTATCCCACGTGCGTGGGTACGTCACACCGGCGGACTTCGTACGCGCACGGTGGGATTCGCCGACGATGGCGTTGCTGGTCGCGATCACCGGGATCGTCGCGACGATGCCCTACATCGCTTTGCAGCTGATCGGGATCGAAGCGGTCCTCAAGACGATGGGGGTCGAGGGCGAGATCCCGATCGTTGTGGCCTTCATCATCCTGGCGCTCTACACCTACAGCTCTGGGTTGAGAGCGCCTGCGCTGATCGCGTTCGTCAAGGACATCTTGATCTACCTGACGATCATCGTCGCGGTCATCGTGATCCCGTCGAAGCTCGGCGGTTGGGACGTGATCTTCGGCGCGGCAGAGGAGAAGTTCGGCTCGGGCTCCGGCGTCTTGCTGCCCGCGACGGGGCAACTACAGTACGCCACACTGGCTTTGGGCTCGGCGTTGGCCCTCTTCCTCTACCCGCACTCGATCACCGGGGTGCTGGCCTCGAAGAACCGCGACGTCATCAAACGCAACATGTCCGCGCTCCCGGCGTACAGCCTGGCCCTGGGACTGCTCGCGCTGCTGGGCTTCATGGCCATCGCGGCCGGGACCGAACCGGTCGGCGGTGACGGCAACACGATCGTGCCCGCTCTGCTGGACCAGATGTTCCCCGACTGGTTCGCCGGAGTGGCCTTCGCGGCCATCGGCATCGGCGCGTTGGTGCCCGCCGCGATCATGTCCATCGCCGCGGCGAACCTGTTCACCCGCAACATCTATAAGGAGTACTTCCGCAAGGACGCCACCAGCCGCGAGGAGGCAAAGGTCGCAAAGGTCGCCTCGCTGGTGGTCAAGCTGGGGGCGCTGGCGGTGATCATCTTCATCGACCCGCAGTTCTCGATCGACCTGCAACTGATCGGCGGCGTGATCATCCTGCAGACCTTCCCGGCCCTGGTCATCGGACTGTTCACCCGCTGGTTCCACCCCCGGGCGCTGATCGCCGGCTGGGTCGGCGGGATGGGCGTGGGCATGCTGATGCTCTACAACATCTCGAAGATCGATCCGGCTACCGGCGAGGTCGTCCGGGAGCACTTCGGCGGTTCCGCGTTCGCCCTTGCCAAGCTCGGCTTCGACACGCCCACGACGATCTACACCGGCTTCGTGGCCATCCTGGTGAACCTTCTGGTCACGGTCGTCGCGACATTCATCCTGCGGGCGATGAAGCAGCCTGAGGGCACTGACTCGACGCGTCTGGAGGACTACTTTGCCGACGAGGGTGACCCGAGGGTGCACGACCGTCCTGACCCGTTGGACGAGGCGTCCGTACCGGCCGGCGGTCGAACCTAGGCAGCCACCCTCGAGCGATTGACGCGGTGCCAGACAGCGATGGCGGTGAAGTCCGGCCGGGTAGGTTCTCTGGCGTGCAGGCCGACCCCGTCGCGCAGCTGAGGCTGCTCGACGTACAAGCTCTGGATTCGACTCTGAGTCGGCTCGAGCACCGGCGATCAACGCTGCCGGAACTTGCTGCCCTGCGGGAGAACACGACGGCGCTGGCCGACCTGCAGGATGCGGCCGGGCGGGTCGAGACCGAACTCGCTGACCTCGGTCGCGAACAGCGGCGACTGGAAGCCGATGTCGAGACAGTGCGCGCCAGACAGGAGCGGGACAACACGCGGCTGACCTCCGGGGCGATCACCAATGCCCGTGAGCTCGAGTCCCTTCAGCATGAGCTGGACACCCTGTCGCGGCGACAGTCCGATCTCGAGGATCAGGTCCTCGATCTCATGGAGCGGCGTGAGGACATGGAGGGCCGACTTGCCGGGTTGCAGAAGTCGCGCAGCGACGTCGAGGCTGAGCTGTTGCGGCTGACCGTGGCCCGCGACGAGGCCGTCCATGGCATCGAGGTCGAGCGCGCTGAGGCCTCGCTGCAACGGACCGAACGCGCCGAGGGTGTGCCTGCGGACTTGCTCAAGCTCTACGACACGATCCGGGCCGGCACGGGGGCAGGGGTGGGGGCCGCAGCCCTGCGTGCCAGGCGTTGCCAGGGGTGCCATATGGACGTGTCGGGGACCGAGCTCTCCCACGCCCGGACCGCGCCGCCGGAGGAGGTCCTGCGCTGCGAGGAGTGCCGACGGATCCTGGTGCGGGTCGCGGATTCCGGCCTGTGAGCTCTATACCCAGTGGGCCGCGTCTGATCGTTGAGGCCGACGGTGGCTCCCGGGGCAACCCTGGTCCGGCCGGGTACGGGGCGCTCGTCCGCGATCCGGTCACCGGGCAGGTGCTGGCCGAACGGGGAGAGCCCATCGGTACGGCTTCCAACAACGTCGCGGAGTATCGGGGCCTGATCGCCGGGCTGGAAGCAGTCGCCGAGTTCGAGCCGTCCGAGGTCGAGGTGCGGATGGACTCCAAGCTGGTCGTGGAACAGATGTCGGGTCGCTGGAGGATCAAGCATCCAGATCTTCGTCCGCTGGCACTACAGGCTCAACGGCTGGCCCAACGCCTGCCAAGGGTGACCTATACCTGGATCCCACGGGAGCACAACGCCGCGGCGGATCGGCTGGCCAACCAAGCTCTGGACGGGGTCGCGATTGGTGAGTCCAACCCCTCGGTGAAACGCCGTCGCGGTGCCGGCGCGGCCGAAGAAATCCAAGTCTCGGTCCAAACCCCGCCTTGGGCGGCCCCTCCAGTAACAGCACAGGAACGTGCCCTGGGAGATTCCCGGCTGGCCCCGCCGACCCGGCTCTACCTGCTGCGCCACGGGCTGACGGTCCACACTCCCGAGCGCCGATTCAGCGGGCGAAACGATCTCGCCCTGACCGAGCGCGGCGGTGCCCAGATCGCCGCGGCGGGCCAGCGATTGGCGGTGCTCGGTTCGATCAGCGCGCTGTTCAGCTCGCCACTGCGCCGTACCCGAGAGAGCGCCGAGATCATGGCCGATGCCCTGCATCTGCCCATTGACGTCGATGACGACCTCGTCGAACTGGATTTCGGCAGCCTCGAGGGATTGACCTGGGCAGAGGCGCAATCTGCCTTTCCCGACCAGCTGGCCGCATTCCGTAGTTCGCCGGACATTGCTGCTCCCGGCGGGGAGAGCATCTCGGTCGTCCGGGCCCGGATGGGCCGGGTCCTCGCCCGGATCCGTCATGACCACGAGGGCCGCGATGTGGCGGTCCTCACTCATCTGACGCCGATCAAGGTCCTACTCTGCATGGCACTCGACGTACCGTTGTCCACAGTGCACCGGATCTTCCTGGCTCCGGCCGGCCTCTCGATCGTCGAGTGGTACGCCGACGGGCGCGCCAGTGTGACCCTGGTGAACGACACGAGCCACTGGGAGGGCAGATGACCGCGACGCCTGGCACCGTCGAGGCGAGGGGGCCTGTGCAGGAGTACGGCCGATGGGCCGCTGAGGTTCGCGCCCTGGCCGAGCAACGGGATGCGGTGATCCTGGCGCACAACTACCAGGTTCCCGAGATCCAGGATGTGGCCCACTTCACCGGGGACTCGCTCTACCTCTCCCGGATAGCCGCGCAGACCGATGCCGCGATCATCGTGTTCTGTGGCGTGCATTTCATGGCCGAGACAGCCAAGATCCTCTCGCCGGACAAGCGGGTGTTGCTGCCCGACCACGCCGCCGGGTGCTCGTTGGCCGACAGCATCAACGCCGATCAGCTGCGCGCCTGGAAGGCCGAGCACCCCGGCGCGGTCGTCGTCTCCTACGTCAACACCACCGCCGCGGTGAAGGCCGAGACCGACATCTGCTGCACCTCCTCCAACGCCGCCGACGTGGTCCGCTCGATCCCTGAGGACACCGAGATCCTGTTCTGCCCGGACCAGTTCCTCGGCGCCCATGTCAAGCGGGTGACCGGCCGGGACAACATCCACATCTGGGCGGGGGAGTGTCACGTCCACGCCGGGATAAGTCCGGCCGACGTACGCGAGAAGGTCGCCGCGTACCCGGACGCCGAGATTCTGGTCCATCCCGAATGTGGTTGCACCACATCGGTTCTGGACCTGATGTCCTCCGGTGACCTGCCGGCCGACCGTACCCGCGTTCTGTCAACCGGCGGGATGGTCGAAGCGGCCGTGAAGACCCGCTCGCGGCAGGTGCTCGTGGCCACCGAGACCGGGATCCTGCATCAGCTCCGCGGGTTGAACAACACGACTGAGTTCCTGGCCATGAACGAGCGGGCGACCTGCCGGTACATGAAGATGATCACGTCGGCCAAACTGCTCGCGACCCTGCGCGAGGACACCGGCGACATAGAGGTGCCGGCCGACATCGCGGCCAAGGCGCGCGCTGCCGTGGAACGGATGATCGCCATCGGTTCGCCCGGTCGCGGCGGCGAATAGCGCAGCTCCCGTCGAGATCAGCCGAACAGGCGCAGCGAGATCCAGAGCGCGGTTGTGGCCGCGAGCAAGGTCACCGGAACGCTGAGCAAGCCGACCCGACTAAATTGCCAGGCGCTCGGAGCCTCGCCGTGCGGCGTCAGGACGCGGCGCCAGAGCAGATTGGCCAACGACCCGAGGTAGGTCAGGTTCGAGCCGATGTTCACTCCGATCAGGACCGCGAGGATCGATGGCGTCCCGATGAGCGCTGCGGCGGGGAGCAGCGCCAACGTCGCGGGCAGATTATTGACCAGGTTCGCCAAAACCGCGGCGATCCCGGCAACTGCGAGGAGCGCACCGAGATCGGCTGCTCTCGGCAAAATCGCCGACAGGACGTCATCGAGACCGTTCTCGTGGAGGCCTCTCATGATGACTGCGAGCGCCACGACGAAAAGCCCGAAGGACAGGTTGGCCGACTCCATGATCTGGCCAACGGTGCTCGTACGGTCGATCAGACGTCGGGTGGCAAGAGCCGTCGCCCCGGCAGCGGCCGACCAGACGGGGGCAATTCCGATCAGCGAGCAGACGGCGAAGCCTACGACGGTGAGTGCCACCACGGTCAGCGCCAGTCGTGGGGTCTGCGGGGTCTCGATGGGTGCCTGGAGGGCTTTCCCGGCGAGGTCGGCGGCGAAGATCCGACGTAGGAGGGCATATTCGACGAGCACCGCCACGAGCCACGGGCGCACCATCACGGCGGTGAACGAGAGAAACGACAGGCCGGTTGCTGCGAACACAAGAAGGTTGGTGAGATTGCTGACCGGCATCAGCAGGGAGGCGGAGTTGGCCAGGTGCCCGCAGGCATAGGTGTGTGGGGAAGCGGGCAGGCGCATCCGGCCTGTTGTCATCATGATCACCGGGGTGAGCAGGACAACGGTGGCGTCCAGGCTGAGGATGGCGGTCGTCGCAGCTGCGAGCAGGAAGACCCGACGAAGCAGGGCGACCGGTGAGCGCCCGGCGCGCCGGGCCAATGCGGATGCGGCCCAGGTGAAAACCCCGTCGGCGTCGGCGAGGTGACCAAGGACCAACATGATCGACAGGAAGATGACGGCCGGTCCGACATCGTAGATCTGATCCGCGGCCGGTCCCGCCCCGATGGCTCCGACCAGTACGGCGAACGCTGCGCCGAAAACGCTGACTCCGGCGGCGGGCAGCGTGTCGGGTCGGCGCCATAGGACGGCCAGCACGAGGACCAAGATGGGAATGGTGACCGTCAGCGCTGCCAGGTCGACCACAAGCCGCGAGCCTACGGAGCTGGCGGTCTCGATCCGAGGTAGGGCCAGCCTCAGAACAAGGCAGCATTCGCTGCAGCATGCATGGTCAGTCCACGACCCTCCATCCACGCTTCGGCAAACACGT
>JBPCPI010000075.1:0-18176 GCA_050999295.1 Geodermatophilaceae bacterium
CTGGCCCCGACCCACCAGGCCCGCTTGGTCGGCGCGTTCGATGTACCTGCTGCATCACGTGCTGACTCCGGGCCGGCTCAAGCGCCTGTTCGCCCGCTTCCTCGAACGGCATCAGCGGCTCTACACGCTATTTACGCGGGCGGAGAAACAGATCAAGGGCGGCGCCTTCGGGTGTCGGATGTGCGGTCAGTGCACGCTGCCGGCGACGGGCTACGCCTGTCCGATGACCTGTCCCAAACAGCTGCGTAACGGCCCCTGTGGGGGGGTGTCGGCGACCGGGGCTTGCGAGGTGTACCCCGCCGAGCGCTGCGTTTGGGTCACCGCGTACGAGCGTGCCGAGCAGGAGGGCAGAGTCAGCGATCTCACGCTCTTGCAGCGCCCGATCGATCATCGGGAGTGGGGCCGCAGTTCCTGGGTGAACTACTGGCAGGGTCGCGACGACGACCTGTGGACTCCCGATGCCGGGTTGACCCGGACCCATCTCGTCCTGACCGACCTCCGCCTGCACGCCGGGGGAACGCAGAAATGATCCCGGCCGGTGATGGCCAGTTGCGAAGCGCACTGCGGTCCGGGCGGTTCGCGGTCACTGCCGAGATCGGCCCGCCGCGCGGGGCCGATGCTGATGCCATCGCTGCCAAGGCCGCCCTTCTCCGGGACTGGGTGGACGCCGCCAACGTGACCGACAACCAGGGTGCGCACACCCGACTGGCGAGTTGGGCGGGCAGCATTCTGGCGTTGCGCAGTGGCGTCGAGCCGGTCATGCAAGTGACCACCCGCGATCGCAACCGGATCGCCCTGCAATCGGATCTGATCTCGGCCGGTGCGGTCGGCATCCCGAATGTCCTGATGCTCTCCGGTGACCATCCCAGCTTCGGGGATCACCCGGACGCGATGCCCGTCTTCGACCTGGACAGTGTCCAATTGATCTGGACGGCGGCCTTGATGCGCGATCAGGGACGGCTGTTGTCGGGCAAGCCGGTGCAGCCCGCCCCGCAGTGGTTGATCGGGGCGGTGGAGAACCCCTTCGCGCCCCCGCTGCGCTTCCGGGCCGCCCGGCTGGGCAAGAAGGTCGCTGCCGGCGCGGAGTTCGTCCAGACCCAGTTCGTCTTCGACCTGGACATCTTCTCTCGGTGGATGGGCGAGGTCACCGATCTGGGTCTGGACCAACGCTGTGGAATCATCGCCGGGATCGGCCCGATCCGGACCGTGCGGGCGATGGAGTTCATGCAGACCAGGGTTCCCGGGATCCACATTCCCGACGACGTTGTCCGGCGGCTGCGCGGTGTTCCCTCGGAACAGGTCGCGGCGCATGGGATGACGCTGTGCGTCGAGACCATCCAGCGGCTACGCGAGACGCCTGGGGTCGCGGGGATACACGTGATGGCCTTCGGCCAGGAACAGGTCGTTCCCGAGCTGCTTGAGCGCGCCGGCATCCCGCCGCGTACGGCGAGCGCGGCGAGCGAGGCCTACAGAAAAAACACGGGATTGGCTGACGATGCTGGTTGAGGTCCGCCCCACCAAGAAGTTGCGCGGCGAGAAGGCGGTGGATCTCACCGCGTGCCTGTCACCGATCGTGGATGCCCTGTGCGCGGACTCACTCGATCTGTCCCGTGTGCGCCTGGTCTGTGACTGGGTGCAGTACAAGAACAACTTCCGCGACGTCATCGATCTACGGCCGATCCTTGTCCCGCCCAACCTCAACGGCGGAGATGGCGAATCCGACGAGGACAAGCTGGAGATCGCCGTCGACCTGCGTCGGTGCGCGCAGGCGGATCTGGCCGACATCGTCCGCAACGTCCTGACCCGCCGTACCGCTCCGAATGGCCTGGGCCGGGTCTACCTCGAGGACTGGTCGACGGGGACCACGAGTCGGATCTGGGAGTTCAACTCGTTGTACTGGCGCTTCCTAGGGGTCTGGGAGAAGGCGACCGGACGCTTGTACGAGCAGGCGCTGCCGGGCGGAGCGAGTGATGCGCGCAACATCGCCGGCGTGCACGAACTGATCAAGGAGATGTTCTCGGTCTGGGACGACCTGGCAGCGCACAATTCATTGCCGGACGAGCTCTACGTCATCGAACTCGGGGTCGGCAACGGCAATCAGGCCAAGACGTGGCTCGACGAGTTCGCCAAACTGGACGCCGAACATGGCACGGAGTACTACCGCCGGCTGCACTACATGATGTGTGACTACTCCGAGCATGTCCTCGAGCTGGCCCGGAAGAATGTGGCCGACCACGCCTCCCACGTGAGCTCCTTTCCGTTGGATGCCACCACCCCGATGACGGCCCTGGGGTTCCTGCGGTACAAGGTTTTTCTCGTCTACATCTCCAACGTCTATGACAATCTGCCGACCGAGGACGTCGCGCAGATCGGCGGGCACACCTACAGCGCCGAGATCCGTTCGTATCTCCCGGTGGAGGCCGCAGACCGGATCGCGGCGGACTTCGGGTTCGAACCTGGCTCGCTGGTCGGGGCGATCCACAAGCTGCTTTCGCTGGGTCCCGAACTCCTCACCGACGCGCTCTCGGCCCAGTTCCCGGATGTCGCGCGTGGAGCCGCATTCTGGATGGCGGTCTGGGACGCAGTCAAGCTCGAGGAACGCTACGTGCCCATGACCGGCCTGGATCTGTATCACGTCGCTCCGGGGGTCAACGGGGAGATGCTCCGGCCGATGTTGGAGCGGCACGGTGACGTGCGGATGCAGGTCAGCAACGGGGCGATCGCCAGTTTCGTCGACACCCTCCCGCTGCTGCACCCCTACGGCCGCCTGCTTTGCCACGACATCTTCGTCACCGATCCGCATCAGTACCGGACCGGGTTCCTCGGTCCGGGGAAGTACGACGGATCGATTGTCAACTGGGTGAACGGTCCGCTGCTGCAACACATCGGGCGGCGCAAGGGTTTTGACGTCAGTTACGCCCCTTTCGCACATCGGACCGGGACGAATATTGTCACGCTCACCGCCCAGGTGCGGGACTGACATGAACGAGTCGACCCGTCGGTCCACGCCGGCAGACCCACCGCTGCTGCCGACCACGGTCGTCGGTTCGTACTCGGTCCCAGAGTGGTTGGAGCGCCTCAAGACCGATTTCTACCTGCACCGGATCAGCCGGGCGCACCTCGACGAGATCCATGACGTGGCGATCAAGGCGGCGATCAAGGACCAGGAACAGGCCGGCATCGATGTCGTCTCCGACGGAGAGCTTCGCCGTGACAACGACATCGATTATTTACTCGCCCGCATCCCGGGGGTGTCCATCCTCAATCCTGCCAAGTCCTACTACTACGACTACTTCGAGGCGGAGGTGCCCGAGCCGCTCTCGGCCGCGCGGGAGAGCTCGGCGCTTGGACTGGTCGACGACTTCGTCTTCACCCGAAGTCAGACCGACCGGCCGATCAAGTTCTCCTTCACCGGGCCGTTCTCGCTGTCCCGCCGGATCCGGAACTCCGCCTACAGCGACCGAGGCGAGCTTGTCCGGTCACTGGCGTACGCGCTGAACGTCGCGGCACGCGAGTTGGTTGCGGCCGGAGCAACCCGGCTGCAGATTGACGAGCCGTTCCTGGCTGGGTACCCCGACGAGGTGGGTCTGGCCATCGATGCGATCAATCTCGTGACCAAGGACGTCGACGCCGACTGGGCGCTGCACGTCTGTTACGGCAACCGGTATGCCCGGCCCTCCTGGGAGGGCCACTACGACTTCCTCTTCCCGGCGGTCCTCGACGCAGAGGTCGGCACCCTGGTCCTGGAGTTCGCCCGCAAGGGGTACGAAGACCTTTCCTTGTTCGCGCGCTACCCATGGGAGCGCGGCCTGGGCCTGGGCGTGGTCGACGTGAAGAGCGAAGACGTCGAGACTACTGACATCGTGGCCGGCCGCATCCGTAAGGCCCTGGACGTCGTGCCGGCCGATCGGCTCGTCATCAACCCGGACTGCGGACTGCGGCACCTGCCGGCCACCGTGGCGCGGGCGAAGCTCCGGGCGATGGTCGCCGCCGCCGCCGCCGTACGCCGAGAACTCACCGGTTCACCGGTAAGCCAGCAGAGCACCGCGACAGAGGAGAGTTAGACCATGGCGCAGCGTGACAACGAATTCATGTTCACGTCCGAATCGGTGACGGAGGGCCATCCGGACAAGATGGCCGACGCCATCTCCGACGCCATCCTGGACGCGGCCCTGGAATTCGACCCGTACTCGCGAGTCGCGTGCGAGACGATGGTGACTACCGGGATGGTCGTGATCGCGGGTGAGATCACCACGTCCGGACAACTCCCGTACACCGACATCGTGCGCGAAACCGTGCGCCGGATCGGCTATACGGCCGATTGCGGCTTCGACCCGGACCACGTCGCGGTGCTGGTCGCCGTCGACCGGCAGTCCCCGGATATCGCCCAGGGCGTCGACACCGCGCAGGAGACTCGCGCCGAGGCCAGCACCGACACCCTCGACTCCGTCGGTGCGGGCGATCAAGGGATGATGTTCGGCTACGCCACGAACGAGACCCCGGAACTCATGCCGATGCCGATCGCGCTGGCCCACCGACTCGCTCGCCAACTCGCCCACGTTCGCAAGAGCGGCGTCCTCCCGCATCTGCGTCCGGATGGAAAGACCCAAGTCACCGTGCGATACCTCGACGGTGTGCCGGTGTCGGTCGAGAAGGTCCTGATCTCCACCCAGCACGACGAGGACTCCGAGGCCAACCTGGCTGACGAGCTGTGGAACGAGGTCGTCACAAGAGTGATTCCGGCGCAGCTGTACGACGCGGAGAGCCTGCGGGCGAACTTCTACGTGAACCCCACCGGCCGGTTCGTCATCGGCGGCCCGGTGGGGGATGCCGGTCTCACCGGACGCAAGATCATCGTCGACACCTACGGCGGATTTGCCCGGCACGGCGGCGGCGCGTTCTCCGGCAAAGACCCGTCGAAGGTTGACCGATCCGCGGCCTACGCCGCCCGTTACGTGGCCAAGAACATCGTGGCCGCCGGGCTCGCCGACCGGGCGGAGGTGCAGGTCGCCTACGCGATCGGCGTGGCCCGCCCACTGTCGCTCCTGGTGGAGACGTTCGGAACGGAGAAGGTCTCCAAGGGCGTGATCCGTGCCCTGGTCGAGAAGCACTTCGACCTGCGCCCGGCTGCCTTCCGGGACTATCTAAAGCTACATCGGCCGATCTACAGCGCCACGTCCGCCTACGGACACTTCGGCCGGAACGACGCCGACTTCACCTGGGAGAACACCGATCTCGCCGATGTGTTGCGCAGCGCAGCCGGCCTGTCATAGGCGCGCTGTCAGCGGGCCGGGGACGCCCTCTCGGGAAAGGAAATCGGCGATCGCGTCGGCAACAAGAGCTGGCTGATCCTCCGGCGAGAAGTGGCCGGCATCGGCGATCACGACGCGATCAGCGGTGGGCAGTAGCGACTCGATCTCGGCGCTGACCTCAACCGGCAGCCATCGGTCCTGCTCGCCCCATACGAGGCGGGTGGGAGTGCCCATGTCGCTCAGCATCGTTTCGAAGTCGGCCGTGTCCTGCTCGTTGAACCCCGCGACATTGCGCAGCCAGAGCTGATGCCCGACTTCGCCCTCCCACTGGTCGAAGTAGGCAGCGAACACCTTCTCCTCCATCGGTGTCGCGGTTGCCGTGCGCAGGTGCGCCGCCGCGACCTCCCGGAAAATGTGGGTCGGCATGCTCCGGTAGACCTCGAGGTTCGCCTTGATGTGGCGCGTGGTCGCGGTGATCCACGGCCGAAGCACCACCGCGTCGACCAGGACGATCTTGCGCGCCGGGGTCCCCTCGAGCAGGTGCGCCCGAAGCACCGCAGCGCCGCCGATGTCGTGTCCGACCAGCGCGGGCTGCGTCAGGCCCCAGAGCCGCACGATTTCATCGAGTACGCGCCCGTGGACTCCGACGGTCACCTCCTGGCCGTGGTTGGGTTCGGACTCCCCGTAGCCGAGCAGATCGAAGACGTACACGGTGAACTGCTCGGCCAGGCGCGGCGCAACCTCACGCCATAGCAGGGAGCGGCTTGGCGTGCCGTGCACGAGTACGACAGGTGGCCCCTCGCCCAGAGCCTCCCAGGCGATCGTGCCGAAGGCCGTGGGTATAGCCCGGCCGAGCGTCCAGTCGACTGTGTTCAGCACGCGCTCAGTGAACCGCCTCATCAATCGCCGGCAAACAGCCATCCCTTTGCCAGGCCGCTGAGGGGTCATTGAACGCGGGGTCTGCGACACTCCTACGATTGGGGTGAGTGGCCCCTTGCCACGACGAAGATCGATGTCCACGGGGACCAGAACAGTTGGTGACGGATGACCGCGAAACCACGTCAACGTGCGAACCAGGCTGCACCGGCCGAAGGCGGCCGCGAGCGCACCATGCGCGCGGCCTACGAGTTGTTCAGCCGCGGAGGCACCCGGGCGGTCGGTGTGGATGCGGTCGTTGCCAGGGCAGCTGTTGCCAAGATGACCCTCTATCGGCACTTCCCCTCCAAGCAGGATCTTGTGCTCGCCTTCCTCGAACGACGCGAACAACTGTGGACCCGAGAGTGGCTGGCGGCGGAGGTCGTCCGACGCGAGAGCCGACCAGCCGCGCGACTGCTGGCGATCTTCGACGTCTTCAGTGAGTGGTTCCATGCCGAGGATTTCGAGGGGTGCACCTTCATCCAGGTCCTGCTCGAGCACACCGACCTGAGCGACCCAGTACGGGTGACCACCGTGGCGAACCTGGAGAACATCCGCGGTTTCCTGCGCGGGCTCGCGGCCGACGCCGGGATCGAGGACACCGACTCGTTCGCCCGGCAGTGGCACATCCTGATGAAGGGCTCGATCATCTCCGCACTGGAAGGTGACGTCGAGGCGGCCATGCGCGCCAAGGAGATGGGCACCCTGCTCCTGCGCCACCGCGGCATCGACGCCAACCCCAGCCAGGGGACGCTCCGGGATTCGTCTGGCCGTTGACCACCGATACCGCGGCGGCGTAGCGAGCCCGGAGCCGGGTCGAGAGGTTAGGAGACGCCCAACTTCTCGGCAGCCATCTGCGTTCCCTTCACGCGGTTCGTGATCTTCTGAAACGCGATGTCACGCGCGTAGTCCGGCGAACCGTGGTTGGGCTTCTCGTCGATCGAGAACGGCGAGTAGCCGCAGTCGTCGGTTGAACCCAGCCGCTCCCTGGGGATGTAGTTGGCCGCCGCCACCAGATGGTCGCGGATCTCCTCCGCCGATTCCGGACGCGGGCTCTGGGTCACGCAGACCCCGAGGTAGCACATCTGCGGGACGCCATTAGCGTCATCACGACTGTGCTGGCCGATCAGCTTGTGTACGCGCTCACGGTCGCGCTCACTGGCCATCTGGATGAGAAAGTAGCCCGCGTTCATCGAGAACATGCTGGGCAGCAGGTCGTTGTAGTCGACATCGGCGCTGTGCACCGAGTCACGGTCTCCGCCGGGGCAGGTGTGCACGCCGATCTTGGCGCGCTCCTCAGCAGAGAAGCGGTCGATGACCCGGTTGTTGAGCTCGATGAAGTGCGGCAGGAGGTTGGCTCCGGTCCACGGGTTGCGCGGATCCTGACGCGTGGCCAACCGACCCTCGGTGAAGTCGATCGAGACCCGCGCGGCTCCGGCGTCGAAGGCCGCCCGGATGTCCTTCTCGGTCTCGTTGCAGACGTCCTCCTCGAACTGCTCACGGGAGTAGTCGGGCAGCTCGTCCTTGAGCGGATACAGCAGCGCCAGCATGGACGGCGCGATGACGGCCTGCTTCATCGGCTTGGTGGCGTGCACGATCGACTTCCGCAACGAGTCCGCGGCGTACTCCTGGTATTTGAACGGACCTCCGGTGAGGCGGGGGAGCTGGCGGCCGTGCCCGTCGGCAAAGATTGCGAAGAACTGACCGTCCCCGGCGAGATTCGGGGCCAGACCGGTCCCGGCCAGGGTGGTGGTGATCGGGTACGTCGCGAAGCTCGACCAGCGCTGCTCGCCGTCGGAGATGATCGGCTGACCGGTTGCCTCACCCCTCTGGATCGAGTCCTTGACGGCTTCTTCCTGGAGGGCCTCGAGCTCTTCCTTGCTCGTGGTACCGGCGTCGTAGCCGGCGTAGGCCTGCTGCAGCTTGGTCGGACGGGGGAGGGAGCCGACTGGCTCGGTGGGGATTCCGGTGGCAGTTCTCGGATCGTAATCGGTCATCTCGGCGTGCTCCTTTTGTAGACCGGTCTGTCTCACGGCGGAAATCGGAGCGTAGCCTCGCGTAAGCACGCGGGCAACGAGTGGGGTGGAGGATGCTCTCCGGCGACTCGCGGTCCACCGGAGTCGCTCGTGCGCTGAACGCGGCGATCGCACCCTAGGCCGGAATCAGTGTGCGGGCGGTGGTGTTACTGCAACCGTGAACGGTCTCAGCACTGCAAAGCCGAAGCGGTCCGCACAGCGAACCAACCGTCCGCCCGGGCGGCCCCGAGGTGGCCGCGTATCCTCGTCGCGCCGGGGTTTGCTGCCCTCAGGCGCGTCCAGGAGAGGATCGTCGGTGACCGAGGAAACTCGTGCAGAACGCAACGCTCGCTTCGAACGCGATGCCCTGCCCTTCCTCGATCAGCTCTATCCCGCGGCCTTGCGGATGACCCGCAATCCAGCTGATGCTGAAGACCTCGTCCAAGAGACATTCGCGAAGGCCTATGGCGCCTTCCACCAGTTCTCGGAGGGGACGAATCTCAAGGCCTGGCTATACCGGATCCTGACCAACGCCTACATCAACACCTACCGCAAGAAGCAGCGCCAGCCGCAACAGAACTCGGTGGATCAGGTGGAGGACTGGCAGCTGTACGCAGCCGAGCAGCACACGTCGACGGGCCTGCGTTCGGCCGAGATGGAGGCCCTGGACCGACTTCCGGACAGCGATGTGAAGGAAGCGCTGCAGGCCCTGCCGGAGGATTTTCGCCTGGCAGTCTACCTCGCCGACGTAGAAGGCTTCTCCTACAAGGAGATTGCCGAGATCATGGGGACGCCGATCGGGACCGTGATGTCTCGGTTGCATCGCGGTCGTAGGGGCCTGCAGAAGATGCTGGCCTCCTACGCCACCGATCGGGGCATGGTTCGATCCGGCACTGGAGGCGAGCAAGCATGAGCTGCGGGAATCCCCACGATCTGCCGTGCTCGGAGGTACTCAACGAGGTCTTCCTCTTCCTCGACGCCGAGTGCGACGAGCCACGTCGGCATCTGATCGCCGAGCATCTGGAGGAGTGCGGTCCCTGTCTTCAGCAGTTCGGGATCGAGAAGCAGATCAAGCAACTCGTGGCGCGCAAGTGCGGCGGCGATCAAGCCCCGGACGGGCTCAAGGAGCGGGTTCTACTACACCTCCGGTCCGTCGTGGCGGAAGCCGACAGCCGGTGACCGGAATGGCAGCTCACCGCCGATGAGGGCTTAGTGCCCGAGGTCGTCCTGGTCGCCGGGCGCGGCCCGATGGCCGCCCGGGCAATCAGGTCGTGCCAGCTGGCCGGCTCCAAGGTCGTCGCGGTGTACTCCGAAGCCGACGGGAATGCCGTACATGTCCGATCGGCCGACGAATCGGTCCTGCTGGGACCACCACCACCGGAGTCCTCCTACTTGGACATCGGGGCGTTGATCGAGGCAGCGCAGGTCAGCGGCGCGCAAGCCATCCTGCCCGTGCACGCCGTCCTGGCGGGATCCCCGGAGTTGGCTCGCGCCAGCACCGATGCCGGTCTGCTCTGGCTCGGGGCCGACCCGGAAGCCCTCGACGCCGTCCAACGGGCCGGGTGGGGAGCTGAGGTGGCCGTCCCGGCCGAGTCGCCCGGCTGGGTGATCGGGGTTGCCGACGGATTCCGGATCGACGGGCTGGTAGTCCGGCGTACCCGCGCCGCAGCCGCGAACCTGTGCTGGACCAGCGCGCAGGAGCCGAGCGGAGTGGACATCGAGGGCCTTCCGTCATCGGCTGAGTTGCTGGCCTCGCTGTCAAAGCTGGTGGTCGACCACGGCTGGCGAGGGCTGGTGTCGGTCGCCTTCGGGCCGGACGGCGCCCCGCTGGCGATCCGAGGCGGTGTGCCGGATCAGCTCGGGCTCGTCGAACTCCGTGCGGGACGCGATCTCCTCCTGGCAGCCATCGCGCTCGCCGAAGACGGATCACCGCCGACCGGGGTACCAGGCTTTCCCGCGGCCGTGGGCTGCTCGCTGCGGGCAACCGCCGTACCGGAGGAGGGGCAGCACGCAACCATCACCGAGTTGACCGGTCCGCGCGATGCGGATGTCTGGTGGGAGCCGGGTTACGCAGTCGGAGACTCCCTGTCGTCCTGGTACGACCCGGTTCTTGCCGTCGTGGGGGTGCCCGGCGGGGATCTGCCCGGCGCCTTGAGCCAATTCCAGGACGCCATGACCGAGATCAGGATCGCCCCCGTCCCGAACGACCTCGAACAGCTTCGGCAGCGGGCTCAAGACGTCACTGCGCGCTTGGCGTCCGCCGCATCATGACCGTGCTTGGATGAGCCCGTGGTGGAGTTGATCCAGGCCGAGATGGTGTCAAACGTCTGGAAGATCGTGGCTACGGTTGGCGACCAGGTCGCGCCGGGCGACACCGTGGTCATCCTCGAGTCCATGAAGATGGAGATACCGGTCGTATGCGAGGCCGGTGGAATCATCACCGAGATTGCAGTCCAGGAGGGCGAGGTCATCCAGGAGGGCGACCTCATCGCGGTCATCGACAGCGCTCAATCCGTGGAGTCGCCCAGGTCCAGTACGTAGGCCAACAGCGCCACCTCTGGCAGCGGGGACCAGTCGAGCTCAGGGGCCCGGCGGAACCCCAGCGCCTGATATCTCCGATGAGCGGCGGTCATGTTGTCCCCGGTCGAGATCACCATCCGCCGCTTGCCAGCCGCCCGAGCGCGGGTCAGGCACTCCTGGATAAGGGCGGTACCGACGCCCCTGCCTCGAGCCTCAGGGCCGACCGCGAGCATCCGGAACTCGGCATCGTCCTGGGCGAGTGCCAGTTCGGCGTACGGACCTCCGTTCAGGACCAGGGCGACCGCGCCGATCACCCGATCCAGGTCATCCACCGCGACGAGGACGTCGGTGTGTCGGGCGCGATTCTCGGCGTCGGCCAGACTCGCCGAGTAGGCCTCGGGAGCCAGCCGCTGCGCCTGGTAGGCGTCGACGGTCAGCGCACCAACTGCGGCCAGGTCCTCCGATCGGGCGGGTCGGATCGTTGCAGCCGTCACGACCGGTGAACCTACGCCCCGCCTGCACAACCGACACTAAGCTTGCCCGGTCATGTCCGCGCTGTCCGATCTGCTCAGTGAGCAAACCGACCTGGGGCCGGGTGCAGCGGCGCATCTGCAACAGCTGGTCGGTGACTGGCAGATCCTTGCCGACCTCGCGTTCGCCGATCTGTTGCTGTGGGTCCGTACGTTCGATGGCGGACTCCTGTGCGTGGGACATGTGCGCCCCACCACTGCGCCGACTTCGCATCCGGACCACGAAGTCGGTCGTCGAGTCGCCCCTGGTGAGCTCAGCTGGCTCGATCGAGCCCTCGATACCGGCGGCATGATTCGAGATCGGGATCCGCAGTGGGACAGTGGGATTCCGATCCGTCCGGAAGGGATTGCCGTACGGCACGTCGGCGAAGTGATCGCAGTGGTCGGCCGCGACACGAACCTGCATTCCCCGCGCGCGCCGTCAGAGCTGGAGTTGGCTTATCTCGATGCCGCTGGGGAGTTGCTCCACATGGTGACCGAGGGGAGCTATCCGGCGCCTGAGGGCGGCAGCTCCCACCCCCTGGGGCCACGCGTCGGTGACGGCTTCGTCCGCCTCGATACGGCCCGAGTGGTGCGCTACGTCAGCCCAAACGGGCTCTCGGCCTTCCGGCGCATGGGCATGACCGCTGACCTACGCGGCCGCGACCTCGCCGAAGTCGGTCAATCCCTGCTGGCCGATGAACCCGAGGGCAGCGAGTCCGACGAAGCTGGCACGACGATCGGCCGACTTCGCAGCGCCTTGGCCGCCGAGACCCCGCAGACTGGGGAGCTTTCGGCCCGATCGGTCACCCTGGTCTACCGCGTCATCCCGCTGAGTCGAGGCTCGGCCGCCCAGGGCTCGATCGTGCTGCTGCGGGACATGACCGATCTCAAGCATCGTGATCTGGCGCTGCAGTCCAAGGACGTCTCGATCCGCGAGATCCATCACCGGGTCAAGAACAACCTGCAGACGGTCGCGGCGCTGCTGCGCCTGCAGGGCCGGCGGATGCATCACCCGGCCGCCCGAGCAGCGTTGGCTGAATCCGTCCGACGGGTCTCCTCGATCGCGCTCGTGCACGAGACGCTGGCCGCGTCGCGGGACGGGGCCGCCGACCTGGACAGCATCCTGGACTCACTCATCCCGATGATCAGCGAGGTAAGTGCTGCCCGTCCGGGCGTCACCATCGAACGGGAGGGCCGCCTGGGAGAGCTGTCGGCTGAACTGGCCACACCACTGGTGATGGTCTTGACCGAGCTGCTGCACAACGCTGTCGAACACGGCTTCGCCGCTCGAGACAAGGGCAGCGTGCTGATCGCCACCGAACGCAGGCCTGGTCTGATGACCGTGCGGATCAGCGACGATGGCATGGGCCTGCCGCAGGGGTTCTCCCTGGAGGCCAGTGACTCACTCGGTCTGCAGATCGTCCGCACGCTGGTCGAATCGGAGATGCGGGGTTCGATCCGGCTGTCCCGCCGACGTGGGGATCCCCGCAGGTCGGGCACCGAGGCCGTCCTCACCGTCCCGCTGCCGCGCTGAGCCGGCTCTCTGTGGACTTAACTCAAGGCGGACTAGGCGGTATGCGCGCGCGGTCGGGCGCTACGCCGCTTGAGGGCACGGCGCTCGTCCTCGGAGAGGCCACCCCACACGCCGGAGTCCTGTCCCGTGGCCAGAGCCCAGTCCAGACATTCTCGGGCGGCCGGACAACGACGGCATACTGCCTTGGCCTGTTCGACCTGAAGCAGCGCCGGGCCGGTCGTCCCGATCGGGAAGAACAGCTCGGGATCCTCGTCGCGGCACAGGGCGCGGTGGCGCCAATCCATGGAAACACTCACTTTCGCCTTGAACGTGCAGGGCAGTACAGACTGTCAACGCGCAACGGTTTGGTTCGATACGGCGGGTTGTCGGTCACCCGTGAACCATCCGACCAGCCCGAAAACGCGCGTGCTCTTTGTGAATGCTTTCACGAGTGCGCTCGATGTCAAGGCTTTCCGTCCAGTGGATCCCCGCTCCGTGAGCAACTTCATGCATGGGTCACCCACGTGCCGCCCACGTCTGCGTGCTCTCATACGTCGAGCTGAGCGGGCTGCGCGACCACACGGAGCGCATTCGGGACGCTACGCAGGGTCAACTCTTGGCGGTGCCCCGCCCAGTCGCCGTCGACCTGCCAATCCAGAGGTGACTGAGCCCGCAGCCTGGTCCAGGCGACATCATGGGCGCTGAGCAGTCGTGAGCCGCTCGGCCCGGGGCCCGGACGCATGCTCTGTCGGACGTGGCCAAGCATGCGCATGACGCCCACCTTGCGCATCGCGAAGACGTCCAGCCCAGCGTCCAGGCTGGCCTGCGGGCTCGGGGCGACTGGCCAGGAACGTAGGTAGGTCCACGGATTGACGTTGCTCACCAGACATAGGAACACCCCTGACACCGGATGGTGTCCGGGGACCTCCACGGTCAGGTGCGGATGGCGTCGCCCCGACCCGGCCAGGAACTCCGTGACGGCCGCTCCGATGTAGAGGCCTGCCGAGGAACGGCGTCCGGCAGCTCGGCGCCGCTCGACGCGCGCGATCACGTCAGCGTCGAAGCCCAACCCGCTGGTGAAGGTGAACCACCGCTCGTCGGCTTTGCCCAACGAGATGAGCCGGGTCTGATCGGTGCGGAGCAGGTCGAGGATCTCGGCGGTGGCCTCGATCGGGTCGCGGGACAGGCCCAGGGCCCGAGTGAAGACGTTGGTCGAGCCGCCGGGTACCGCGGCCAGCCGTGGCACGTCCGGCCCGGGACCGGCCGACAGAAGCCCGTTGACGACCTCGTTGATCGTGCCGTCACCGCCAAGAGCGACAACGACATCCAAGCCGTCGCGGCGGGCCTGCTCGGCGAGTTCGTGGCCATGTCCGCGATGGGTGGTCTCGACGACGTCGACCTTGAGTTCGCTGGCCAGTGCCCGCGCGAGGACGTTGCGGGTCTTGACCGTTGTGCTGGTGGCCACCGGGTTCACCACCAGAATCGCCCGCACGAGAGGTCAGGCTACCCAGCCTCGGGTTTGGGCTGCGCGCAGCGCGTACGGTCGCCTCGTGGTCGAGCAAGCCCGAGGCAGCGATCCGGTCCCGAGCGAGGTACGCCGCGCGGCCGCGATCGTCGCACTCGAGGGGGTGGCGGTGCTCGCGCTGGGCCCGATCCTGCTCGTGGGCGGCATTCTCCTGGGCCGCCCGGACAGCCTCAGCCGGGCCTGGGCCGAAGTCGTCCTGGCCATCGCTGCCGGAACGTTGATCCTGTTCCTGGCTCGTGCGTTGTCGAAGGCGGCCGGCTGGAGCCGAGCACCGGTTCTGGTGATCCAGATACTCGCCATGCCGGTCGGCTACTCCCTGGCCTTCCCGTCCGAGCAACCGCTGTACGGGATACCTGTCCTCGCTGCCGGAGCCACCGTGCTCTACCTACTGTTCACCCCGGCCGCACAGCTGGCGTTCTTCCAGCGCCGCTGAGTCTCATCCGCTGCCCGCCAGCTCGGACAACGCCTGGTCGGTGAGCCGGAACACCGTCCAGTCATCCATCGCGACCGCACCCAGGCAGCGATAGAACGCGATCGACGGCTCGTTCCAGTTGAGCACCGACCACTCAAGCCGTTGGTAGCCGTTGGCCAGGCACTCCCGCGCGAGAGCGGCCAACAGAGACTTCCCGATCCCCGATCCGCGGTGCTCGGGTGCCACGAAGAGGTCTTCGAGATAGATCCCGTGCCGCCCGCGCCAGGTGGAGAAGTTGCGGAACCACAGGGCGAAGCCGATCACGTGCCGGTCCACCTCGGCGACGTGCCCGTACAGGCTGACCTGGGTGCCAAAGAGGGCCCGGTGCAGCTGATCGTCGGTCATCTGTGCCTCGGCGGGGGCGCGCTCGTACTCGGCAAGATCGCGTACCAGCTGACAGATGCGAGGTACGTCGCCGGGCTGTACTCGTCGTACCGAGTCACTCGGGCGACTCACGCTGCGGGTACGGCCGTCCGGGCAGGCAACAGCACCGGGATCGCGAGATAGCTGTAGGCGACCACGCAGCCGGTGATCGCGGGATCGAGGGTGAACCCCACGGCAAGCAGCGCGGTGAACGCGATCAGCCCGTAGGGCCGTCGGCTCTTCGGGCTGATCAACGAGCGGAAGGACCGGTACTTGACCGAGGAGATCATCAGCAGCGCTGGAACGGCCACGATGACGACAGCGAGAAACCGCTGGACATCTGTCTCCGGCGCCGGGAAGGCGAAAACCGACGCGATGATCACCCCAGCCGCGCCGGGACTCGGCAGCCCGTTGAAGAAGCGCTTGTCCGCCGTGGGATCGATGGTGACGTTGAACCGGGCCAGCCGGATTGCGGCACAGGCCACCCACAGGAAGCTTGCCAACCAGCCCACGGGGGCCACGTTGAGGTCGCTCCCGGACAGCACGGTGAAGGACAGGATCGCTGGTGCCACACCGAAGGAGACCAGGTCGGCCAGCGAGTCGAACTGCAATCCGAACGGCGTGACACTTCGGACGAGTCGGGCAACCGCTCCGTCGGTGATGTCCAGAACGACCGAGATCCCGATCAGGACGGCAGCGAACTGCGGCCTGCCGCTGATGGCCATCAGGACACTGAGAAAGCCAGATGCCATGTTAAGCAGGGTGAACAGGCTGGGGAGCAGGCCAAGCAGCCGCCGACGGGGATCAGTGGTGACCTCGAGGTTGGACCGCAGGCCCATCCGACGGGCAACCAGACTCGACCGTGCCCGCAGGCGTGATCCATCCGGGTGCAACGAGGACTCGTGGCGATCGGGGCGGCGCGACATCTGCGCGGCAACCTCCCGCCGATCGAGGGGCATCTGTCCGGCTCGTCTCTTGCCGGATCAGTGGGGAACGTCGTCCCAACGAGCGATGACGGTTTCGCCGCCTCGGACGCGGTCCCCGCGTGCTGCAATGACCGTACAGTCTCGCGGCACGAACACGTCCATCCGCGAGCCGAACTTCATCAGGCCTACCCGCTCACCGGTCTGCAGGTCGGCTCCGACATGGGTCCGGGTGACGATCCGGCGGGCCATCACGCCAACGATCTGGCGGAACACGACCTCTCGCTTGCCGTCGCGGAGCCAGATCTCGCTGCGCTCGTTGTCCAGTGACGACCGCTCCCGGTAGGCAGCCAGGAACGTCCCTGGTCGGTAGTCGCACCGGGTCACCGAGCCGCGGTAGGGCGAACGGTTCATGTGGACGTCTGCTGGTGAGAGGAAGATGCTCACCTGCTGCCAGTCGCCTGGTGGGGCGACATCTGGTTCCGGATCGCCGGCTACGACCACCAAGCCGTCGGCCGGTGCGAGAACGTCGTCCGCGGGAGCCGGCACCCGGTCGCAGCTTCGGTCAGGATCCCGGAAGAACAACGTCATGAAGCCGGCGACAGCGGCGAACGGCAGCGCCAACCAGCGTCGCCCGGCCAGCACGAAGAGCACGGCTGGGACAGCGAAGGCGGCGATGAACGGCCGCCCGGCGCTATCGATCCTCATCCGTGCGGAATGACCTGAGGCGGGCGGGCTCGTCGGGTGATCAGGCAGCTTTCTTGGTCTCCCAGAAGATGTCGGCAATCTTGTCGATCTGGTCGAGCAGTCCCTGCGTCTTAGCGGCGTCCATGCTGCCCTTGGTACCGCTGGCACCGGCGCCCTTGGTGGCCTCGTTGAACAGCTGGTGCAGTTCCGGGTACTTCTCGAAGTGCGGTGGCTTGAAGTAGTCGGTCCACAGGACCCAGAGGTGGTGCTTGACCAGTTCGCTGCGCTGTTCCTTGATCAGGATTGCTCGGGTACGGAACTCCGGGTCGTCGTTCTCGGCGTACTTCTGGCAGATCTTGAGTACCGAATCGGCTTCGATCCGGGCTTGCGCGGGGTCGTATACACCGCAGGGCAGGTCGCAGTGGGCCTCGGCGCTGCGGTGCCCGAACAGGCGGGGAAGGGTGCGATGCGTGCGCATGAAGGACCTCCGGATGATGAACAGGAGAAATGTGGGTCGAGATTCCGACCCTACATCGAAACAACCGAGCGTTGAGGCGAGGTGATGTGTGCTCAGGAACACCGGCGGTGCGACTTCCGCCGATCGATCAGGTCGGGATCCGCTGCCGTGGTTGGCTTTGGTGACCGTCCGAGGGCCGTCAATGGCGCCGGCGGTGCGTTCCGGCGACCGACTCTTGGCAAGGCGTGTTCTTCACGGCGCGCGCATTCGTAGTGGTGCGGTGGTCGTCGTCGGCTGGACGTCCCGTCCCGGCATGCTGGCGGTCAAGCGGGTCGTCCGGCCGGCCGGGACGGGGTACTGGGTGGAGGGCGACAACCCGTACGCAAGTGACGACAGCCGCTCGTACGGAGCCGCCACCGTCCTGGCCGTCGTGCTGGGGCGCTGTTGGCCGTGGCCACCGTGGATCTAACGGGACAGGTCCACTCATGAAATCGTGGCGCCCGCCGGGACTTTCGGTCTTTCGCGAGGCACTGGCTGTTTTCCGGGAACCGCATTCCGGAGGCACCTGGTCTATCGACCACAGGGCGTGGCTGGTCGAGGCGCTGCGCCTAGCTCACCCGGGCACCGGTGGTTGGCCGAGCTCCATAGGTGACTCGAGTACGACTCGCCCGCTTCTTGTTGGGCTTTCGGGCGAAGTACGCAGCAACGGGTCTGCGTCTCTGGGTGCTTAGGCCCCGCGCCCGCGCGGCGGTTTCGTACCTGGTCGTTATGGGGCAAGGAAATTGTTAAGAATCCGTTCGTGAAAGGTCTTGCGCGCTAGCCGGATACGAGTATAATCGAACGTATGTTCGAAGTCCAAGAGAGTGCCGCATGGCAGTGCGGGGACGGCGACCCACCCGGGGTCGACATCGAGGCCCTGTACCGGGCCGCCGACCCGGAAACCCGCCGCCGGCACTTCGACGACGACTTCGACGACTGGTCCTACGACCCGGCCATCCTCGCCGAACTAGAGGCCATCGGAC
>JBPCPI010000101.1:0-33120 GCA_050999295.1 Geodermatophilaceae bacterium
CCTGCCACACCGACTCACCCAGCTGCCCCATCTCGTGGCCCACGAGTCCTATCCCGGCCATCACACCGAGCACTGCCGCAAGGAGGCCAGACTCGTGGCCGGCCAACAGCGGCGAGAACACACGGTATTCTTGGTGAACCCCCCGGAGTGCTTGATGGCCGAAGGACTTGCCGACCTTGGCATCTCGGTGACCGTCGGTGAGCGGTGGGGTGCCTGGAACGAGGAGATCCTGCGAGACCTGGGGTTCTCTGTCGACGGGGAACTCGCCGAGCGGGTGTCCAAGGCCGCCGCCCCGCTCAACGACGTACGCCAAGATGCGGCGATCCTGTTGCACGACCGGGGACGCGGGCAGGAGGAGGTGCTGGACTTCCTGCAGCGATGGACCCTGGTGCCCCGCGAGCGCGCCCAACAGTCCCTGCGCTTCCTCACTCATCCATTGTGGCGGGCCTACACCTCGACCTACGTCGAAGGTCATCGGCTGCTGTCCACCTGGCTGGACACGCGCCCGGCGGATGAGTCGGTCAACTCGCGGTTTCGTCGCCTGTTGGACGAGCCGCTCACACCAGGCCGCATCCTGGCCGAAGCCGACTGCCGACGCCACGTGGACAAGGACCTGCAGACGTGACCCTAGCTGGTCGGGGCGGGAGGCGAACCCCGCCCGAGCGGCTGCGCGCTCGCTCGGTCTTCGTGGCAGCACTCCTGGTCTTCCTGATCATCGGAATCGCACTGGTGGGCGACTTCGCAGACCAGTGGTGGCTGCTGCTGCTACCCGTCGCACTGCTCGTCGGACCGGCCCTGGCGTTGCGCGGGGAGGACGGTCGTCAGCCAAACGGGCATCAGGAGACGTTGCCCGGGAGCTGAGTGATGTCTCCCGCGCGTGTCGTAGGACGGGGGGATGGCGACCGCCGTACGGTCGACGCGGCGGTGCCGGATGTGCCGCCCTGGGAGGCCCCGACGGTGCTGACGCAATGGTCAGGAAAGGGCCGGTTCCTGGCCCTGTCGGGTCGGACCGGCGACCTTCGACCAGCCCGGGAGCGCAAGCTCTCGTAGGAGTCCGCGCGTGACCGATCGTCGTACCTACGTCCTCGACACCTCGGTTCTGCTCTCCGACCCCGGAGCTCTACGCCGCTTCGCCGAACACGACGTGGTGCTACCACTGGTCGTGATCGGCGAACTCGAGGACAAACGACATCACCCAGAGCTGGGTTGGTTCGCCCGCGAGTCCCTGCGCGTCCTGGACGACCTGCGGATCCTGCACGGCCGACTGGATGCGCCCGTGCCCGTGGGCCTGGCCGGGGGAACGGTCCACGTCGAGTTGAACCATGCAGACGCCTCCGTCCTGCCGGCCGGATTCCGCAACGACGCCAACGATTCTCGGATCCTTGCGGTGGCACTGAACCTCGTCGCCGAAGGTCTCGACGTCGTGTTGGTGACCAAGGACATGCCGCTTCGGGTCAAAGCCGCCTCCGTCGGGCTGGCCGCCGACGAGTACCGTGCCCACAACGCGGTGGACGCCGGCTGGACCGGGATGTCCGAGCTGGACGTCAGCAGCGAGGACGTGGACCTCCTCTACGCCGTGGACGAGCTGGAATTACCGTCCGAGTCCGAGCTGCCCTGCCACACCGGCCTGGTCCTGCTGTCCCCGCGGGGGTCGGCTCTGGGTCGGGTGACGGCGGACAAGAGGATCAGACTCGTACGCGGGGACCGGGAAGCCTTTGGGCTGCATGGACGTTCAGCCGAGCAGCGAATCGCACTGGACCTGTTGCTCGATCCGGAGATCGGGATCGTCTCGCTCGGCGGGCGTGCTGGGACCGGCAAGTCCGCGCTCGCGCTCTGCGCTGGACTTGAGTCGGTGATGGAGCGGCGGGCGCACAAGAAAGTCGTGGTCTTCCGACCGCTGTACGCCGTGGGCGGCCAGGAACTCGGCTATCTGCCGGGCAGCGAGAGCGAGAAGATGGGGCCCTGGGCGCAGGCGGTGTACGACACTCTCGGAGCCCTGGTCAGCGCCGACATGGTGGACGAGATCTCCGACCGGGGAATGCTGGAAGTTCTTCCCCTGACCCACATTCGTGGGCGTTCCCTGCACGACTCGTACGTCATCGTCGACGAAGCTCAGTCGCTCGAGCGCGGAGTCCTGCTGACGGTGCTGTCCCGGTTGGGCTCAGGCTCGCGGGTGGTGCTCACTCACGACGTCGCGCAACGGGACAACCTGCGGGTCGGTCGGCACGACGGGGTGACGGCGGTCATCGAGGCGCTGAAGGGGCATCCGCTGTTCGCCCACGTCACGCTCACTCGCTCCGAGCGATCCCCGATCGCGGCGCTGGTCACCGAGATGTTGGAGGACCTGCCGCTCTGAGTGCTGGCTAGGCCCGACACGCTGCCCGCGCTGCCGGTTTGTCAGCAAACCGCGAAGGTGGGGTTCGACGCACTTGACCAAGTAGTCAGTCTGTCTTACTGTAGCAGTCAAATAAACTGACTACTGAGGAGTTTTTCGCGTGCCGGTTGCCACCCTCTCGCAAGCACCCGAGTTCGTCTTTGGTGATGCGGTGTTCCGGTCCCTGGCCGTACCGTCGCGCGGCTCCACCCAGTTCGCCATCTGGGCGCTCGAGCTTGCACCCGGTATGTCCGGTGACGCGCACGGCCTGGACTGCGAGGAGGTCCTGGTGATCCACAGCGGACGGATCAGCGCCACGATCGGGACGCAGGAGATCCAAGCCGGCCCCGGGGATGCCGTGATCGTGCCACCGCAGACATCCTTCGTGCTGCGCAACGCCGGCCCCGAGCCGGTGCACGCGACTGCCGTCACCACGGCCGGTTTCCAGGCCACGTTGGGGGACAAGACGATGATCCCGCCGTGGTCCATCTAAGCGATTCCTTCGCTGCGGGCGTGGAAGCCGGGGACGGCACTCCCGGCTCGCCTCCGACGACGCTTCCACTGCCGGCTCTGCTGGCGTTGGCGACCCGCGTTGTCACCGAGTCCGTTCACGCCGGGCTGACCGCAGCGGGATTCGGCGACATCCGCCCGGCGCACGGCTACGCCTTTTCGTTGATCGCCGTCCGAGGGGTAGCAACCGGCGTCGAGATTGCTGCTCACCTTGGTATGTCGAAGCAGTCGGCGAAGGTTCTCGTCGACCACCTCGAGGCAGCCGGATATGTCACGCGGAAACGGGACGACCGGGATCGCCGAGCCCGGGTCGTCTCGCTGACCGACCGGGCCTGGGCCTGCATCGAGGCCGGAACCCGGCTGTGGGCTGAAACGGAGGCGAACCTCCGAGCAGCCGTCGGGGACGAGGCACTCGACTCGGCCCGGCTGGTCCTGGCCCACGTCGCGCGTACGCACATCGGCCCGAACGAGGCCATCCTCCTGCGCCCGCCGCGCTGAGGTCCGCCGCCACAAGACCGCCCGGACGTAGGTATCCGCCTTCGGCGTGCAATCCACCCGATTTGGATGCATCGCCGGTAAAGCATCAGGTGCAAAGCGTCCGCAACGGGTGTGCTGCGGGGAGGGTGCCTGGCGGCGCGGAAGTCTTTTCCGCTCTCAGGTCCTCCTGCCTCTGTCCAGGGCCGTTGCATGCGGGCGGCAACCAGCCCGTGCACGTCGAGGTCGGCCCAGGTCCACCGGGTGACCTGCCAGCCGGCATCGCGGATAGCGTCCTCGCGGCGCTTCTCCTCGAAGACCGCATCGCCCGCGGACTGGCCCGGCCGGAGCAGCCGCCCGTACTTCACGCGCCCGTCGAACTCGCCCAGCACCTTCTCCTGCGGATATCCGAAGTCGCCGCGGCCCAGGAAATAACCACCGTCGGCATACACCGGGACCTGAAGACCGGTCGGCGGCAGCCGGGCCTCGGCCAGCAGTATTCGGCTGCGGCTCTCGCCGACGCTCTCGCTGCGGCCGTCGGCGAACTGCACGATGCGGGCTGCCTTGCGACTGCCCCGCGTTCCGACCATGTCCTCCAGTCCGGCCCAGAGCAACGCCGGAGTCGTCAAGACCTGGTTCAGAGCGGCGTCGGCGGCGATCAGCGCCGGGACGAACCCGATCAGCCGCCCCAGGTCCAGGATCGTTCGAGTAGGGGTCGTCACTGGCAGGCCGTCGGCGACCGTGACCTCATCGGGGCCGAGCCGGCAGACGTGACAGCTCAGATTCCGGTCGGAGTCGCATTTGGCGGGTGGGGTCCTGGTCACGTGCACCGCGGTCAGCGGGACCGACCACAACGGCAGACCGTGCAGAACAGCGGCGGACTGATGGCTGATCACGGCCGGCCGGCGCAGTTTCGTCAGCGTGGCCTGGATCAATAGGCGATGGCGCTCCCGTCGGTTCAGCGCCGCAGCGGCGGAGCCGGCTACGTAGGCACCACCGCGAAGCGACGTCCACAGCCCCGACCGTCGGCGCCGAGCGATCTCCCCGTCGCTATACCCGTCGGCGTGCGCCTCCGGGCGCAGGATCAGGCTCGTCGCGTTCTGTTCATCCAGCATGCACCCACTCTGAATGGCTCGTTGCAGGCCGGCGGGCACTCCGCGACAATGTGGACACACCCCACAAATCCACAGCCCGTTGTTGGCCGCATTCCACCCATCTCAGGCGCGTTCCACCTGACGCATCAGAAGGTATGGGCACGGATCGGGTGGTATGCGGAAGCGGGCAGCAGGTCAGGGGTGGGTCATGGACAACACGTCCAGAGCCGCGTCGAGCTGCTCCTCGGTGAGCTTGCCGTCTCGTACGTACCCACGCTCGAGAACCACCTCACGGATGGTCTTGCGCTCGGCCAATGATTGTTTCGCGACCTTGGCCGCTTCGTCATATCCGATGTAGTGGTTCAGCGGGGTCACGATCGACGGCGAGGATTCGGCGAACTCGCGACAACGCTCCACGTCGGCCTCGATCCCGTCGATGCACCGGTCGGCGAACAGGCGGGAGATGTTGGCCAGCAAGCGAATTGACTCGAGCAGGTTGCGGGCGATGACGGGCAGCATCACATTGAGCTCGAAGTTGCCGGCCGATCCGCCGAAAGCCACCGCCGCATCGTTGCCGATCACCTGGGCGACCACCTGGCAGACCGCCTCGGGAATGACCGGGTTCACCTTGCCCGGCATGATCGAGGAACCCGGCTGCAGGTCGGGTAGTCGTATCTCACCCAGCCCCGCCCGGGGTCCCGACCCCATCCACCGCAGGTCATTGGCGATCTTGTACAGCGAGATCGCGATCACCCGCAGCACGCCCGAGGCCTCGACCAGCGCATCCCGGGATGCTTGGGCCTCGAAATGGTCGCGCGCCTCGGTGAGTGGCAGCTCCATGTCCGCGGCCAGCGCGGCAATCACCTCGCCGCCGAACCCGGCGGGGGCATTGATCCCGGTCCCCACCGCCGTACCGCCCAGTGGCAGTTCACCGATGCGGGGCAGCGCATCCCGCAACCGCTCGACCCCGAAGCGCACGGCAGCCGCGTACCCGCCGAACTCCTGGCCCAGGGTCACCGGCGTGGCATCCATCAGGTGGGTGCGGCCGGACTTGACCACCGAGGCGAACTCTTCGGCCTTCCTGGACAGCGAGGCGCTGAGGTGCTCCAACGCCGGGATCAGCGCCCGCACGATCGAGCGGGTCGCGGCGATATGAATCGCCGCCGGAAACTGGTCGTTGGAGGAGAACGGGTCGTTGACGTCGTCATTGGGGTGCACCGTCGCCCCGTCGCCCAGGCTCTCCGCGGCCAGCGTCGCGATGACCTCGTTGGCGTTCATGTTCGACGACGTTCCGGAGCCGGTCTGGAAGACGTCGACGGGGAAGTGCGCGTCCCAGTCCCCTTTGGCGACCTCGATCGCGGCGTCATGGATGGCGGTTGCCTTCGCCGGATCGAGCCGGCCGCTTTCCCCACGCAGCCGGGCGCTGGCACCCTTGATCGAGGCGATCGCGCCGATGAGTTCCCGGTCGATTCCCTGAAGGGAGACCGGGAAGTTCTCGACCGCACGCTGGGTCTGCGCCCGGTACTTCGCCCACGCGGGGATGGCGATCTCGCCCATCGAGTCGTGCTCGATCCGCACGTCCTGAACGTGTGCTTGTCGGACCGTCTCCTCGACCACGTTCACTCCTCAATCAGCCGTGATGCCTGCCAGCCGACTCTAATGAAGATCAGCGAGTCACCGCAGGCATGTTCGAAACCCATTGCGGGCACCCACCGTCTATCGTGTGGCGCCGAGCCTTTGCAGCCATGACCTGCCCGGGAATACAGCTGCCCGGGAATTCAGCTAGTCGGAACGGAGAACAAGCAATGAGTCAGCCCCCATACGGTCAAGGCGGCTACGACCCCAATCAGGGGGGGTATGACCCCCATCAGGGATACCCCCAGCAAGGCGGCGGTCAGCCGGATCAGGGGTACGGCCAGCCGGGCGGTTACGATCCGAACCAGAGCTACGGCCAGCCGGGCGGTTACGACCCGAACCAGGGGTACGGCCAGCCAGCCGGTGGCTACCAGCAGGGTGGCTACCAGCAGGGTGGCTACGGCCAGGGCGGCGGGTACGGCGGACCCGGTGGCTATGGCCAGCCACCGAAGAACAACACGAACATGATCATCGCCGCGATCGTGGCGGCGGTGCTCATCATCGGCGGTGGGGTGACCGCCTTCTTGCTGCTCAGTAACGACGACGAGCCGACAACGACGGCCACCTCTGATTCAACCGATACGCAGGAAAGCGGCGGACCTACCGCTACGCCTCCGGAGCCACCCAACATCCCGGAAAACACCGATGGTGGCGGTGAAACCGATGAGACCGGCGGGTCCGGCGATCTCCCACCCGCGGCCTCGCCGGAGGGCTTGGGCGATGATCCCGAAATGGACGCCCTAGCCCAGGATTGCTTCGACGGCGACATGGCAGCCTGCGACGCCCTGTTCGTCGCCGCCGTGGACGTGCCAGGGGCCGAGGAGTATCTCGACTACGGCAACACCTGCGGCAACCGAGTGCCCGAAGAAGATGTGAACGCGCGGATCTGCACCGACATCTTTCCGTGACGGTCGACTTCCGCGCGGTTGACCGCACGAAAACCTCACATCCGATGGGATACGGTCGCGCGCGTGTCGATGCCTCCTAATCAACCGCCGATGGGCGGCTATCCCCAGTCAGGTGAAGGCGGATACCACCCCGGCGGGCCGCCGGGTTCGGGTGGACCGTCCCAGAGCGGATGGTCGGCCGGTCCGGATCCGACCCAGCAGTACGGCCAGCCGACCTACGGTGCCCCGCCGAGCGGTTATCAACCGGCTGACGTCTTCACTCCCGCGCAGGGCGGTTACGGCCAGCCCGACCCGCAATGGGGCCAGCCAGCCGGCTATCCGGGTGGGGGCGGCTACGGATCTGGGGGACCGCCGCCCAAGCGGTCCCCGCTCCCGTGGATCATCGGGGTCCTTGTCGCGCTCCTCGTAGCCGGTGGAGTGCTGCTGTTCTTCTTGTTGAAGGACGACTCACCGACAACGGTCGCGACCACCACCTCCGCCACCTCCTCCGCTGAGCCGACCACCGAGGAAGAGACCACCGAGGAAGAGAACACCGAGGAAGAGACCACCGAGGAGACCGGCTCACCCACGCCGACGCCCGAAGTAGGACCGCCCCCACCGGCCGGTGCCCCCGCGCCCGTCGGCAGCGGAGATGCCAACATCGACGCTCTGGCTCAAGGTTGTTTCAGTGGCGACATGCAGGCATGTGACGACCTCTACGAAGCCACTGCCGGGCCTGACGCTGACAACCCGGACCCGACTCCGGAGCTAGAGCCCTTCTTCGACTATGCGTTCACCTGCGGTGACCGGTTGACCGAGACAGAGGTCGCAAAGCGCTTCTGCCTCGAGATCTATCCAGACGCCTGAGTGAGGTCACCTCGAGATCGGGATGATCCCGCCCCCTGCTGATCAGGACCCGAATCGGTGGCCTCCCGTGCCGGGCGAGCGGGTTAGCGTTGATCGACGGTGGTGTAGTCCCGCTCGCCTGGGCCGGTGTAGAGCTGCCGCGGGCGGCCGATCTTGGTGGCCGGGTCCGCGATCATCTCGCGCCACTGCGCGATCCAACCGGGTAGCCGGCCGATTGCGAACAGCACCGTGAACATCCGGGTCGGGAAGCCCATCGCCCGGTAGATCAGGCCGGTGTAGAAGTCGACATTCGGGTAGAGCCTGCGCTCGATGAAGTAGTCGTCGGACAGCGCGACCTCCTCGAGTTGGCGAGCCAGGTCCAGCAGCTCGTTTCCGCTGCCGAGGCGGTCGAGGATCTCGTCGGCGGCCTTCTTCACGATTGCCGCCCGCGGGTCGTAGTTCTTGTAGACCCGATGCCCGAATCCCATCAGCTTGACGCCGGGTTCCTTGTTCTTGACCCGCTTCACGAAGCTGTCGATGTCACCCCCGTCGGCGGCGATGCCCTGGAGCATCTCGAGCACGGACTGGTTTGCACCGCCGTGCAATGGGCCGAACAGCGCGTTGATGCCCGCAGACACCGACGCGAACAGGTTGGCATGACTGGAGCCGACCAGCCGTACGGTCGAGGTCGAGCAGTTCTGCTCGTGGTCGGCGTGCAGGATGAACAGCATGTCCAGGGCCTTGACCAGGTCTGGGTCGAGGTCGTAGGGCTCGGCGGGGAAGCCGAAGGTCATCCGGAGGAAGTTCTCGACCAATCCGAGGGAATTGTCCGGATAGAGCATTGGCTGGCCCTCGGACTTCTTGTACGCGTACGCCGCGATCGTCGGCAGTTTGGCCATCAGACGCAGCGTGGAGATCTCGACGTGTCGGTCGTCGAAAGGGTCGAGGGAATCCTGATAGAAGGTGGACAGCGCGCTGACCGCGCTGGACAACACCGGCATCGGATGAGCATCGCGGGGGAAGCCTTCGAAGAATCGTTTGAGTTCTTCGTGCAGCAAGGTGTGTCGCCGCAGCCGCTGGTCGAAGGAGTTGAGCTCCTCGGCGGAGGGCAGTTCACCGTAGATCAGCAGGTAGGAGACCTCGATGAAGGTGGACTTCTCCGCGAGCTGATCGATCGGGTAGCCCCGATAGCGCAGGATCCCGGCGTCACCATCGATGTAGGTCACCGCCGATGAGCAGGAAGCGGTGTTCACGAAGCCGTTGTCCAGAGTGACCATGCCGGTGCTGGACAGCAGCTTGCCGGCAGTGATGCCCGAGGCGCCCTCCGAGGCTCGGACGATCGGCATCGTGAGTTCGCCGCCGGGGTGGCGCAGTGTTACCTGGTCCACCGGTCGTGGGGTCGGGTCAGCAGCTGGGTCAGTCATCGTGGTCCGACGCTACTTGCTAGCGACTGCCCGTGCCTAGCGTCGGAAGGTCGATCAAGGGGACCCGGAATAGGTCCACTGCTCGCCGCCAGACCGATACCGTCGGTGGCACGCCGGCGCTGCGTACCCGTACGTCACCGAAGATCGTCGAAGCATGGACGCGGATCAGGGGTGTCCCCGGGATGCGCGGTACCGGGGCGAGCTCCAGGCGCCGATCACCGAACACAGTGCGGACCCGAACCTCGTCCCCGGAGGCCGGCAGCGGCCGGGAGGCGGGGTATGTCAGACCCCGGCCGGTACGCAGTGAGATCGGGCAACTCCTGGCGCAACTGGGCCGGAAACCAAGTCGCCCACCCGGCTCAGATCGTCACCCCGCGCGATGTCGAAGAGCTGGCGGAACTCGTGGAGGCCGCCGGGCGCGACGGTCTGCGGGTCAAGGCGATCGGCTCCGGTCACTCCTTCACCTCCATCGGAGTCACCGACGGTGTTCAAGTCCGTCTCGAGCGCCCCTCCGGATTGCTGTCTGCCGACCGCGGAACGGGACTGGTGACGGTCGGGGCCGGAGGCGATCACCGGCATAGGCCGGGTCATCGACGCGCACGGTCTGCGGGTCTCATTCCCGGTGGAGGTGCGATTCACCGCGGCCGACGACATCCCGTTGTCCACCTCATCCGGGCGGGCCTCGGCCTACCTGGCCATCCACATGTTCAAGGGGCAGCCCTACGAGAAGTACTTTGAGGTCGAAGCGGTCATGACCGACCTCGACGGTCGGCGCACTGGGGAAGATGCACTTTCAGATGCCCGCTCGCTACGCAGCCGGTACCCGCGATTCGACGAATTCCTCGCAGTCCGGGACAGCGTCGATCCGCACGGCCGCTTCGCCAACGACTACCTCGATCGGGTGTTGGGCTCTAGACCGGAGGCGAGCATCGCAGGAGTTGGCTGACGGGCTTCCATGCGATGGGCTGCTACAGCGGTGTCGCCCGTCGACCGGCTCCGAGGAGCGGAGCCGGCCTACGGCCGACGGCCGTCATGTAATCGAGTCAGATGGGTACGCCGCCGGCGTGCTCGAAGTCGATCGAGGAGTACGCCCGCAGCTTTTCCAGCCGATGCCAGCTCTCGATCTGGCGGATCGTGCCGGACCTCGATCGCATGACCAGAGACTGGGTGGTCGCCCCGCCGGATCGGAAGTGCACGCCCCGAAGCAGGTCGCCGTCGGTGACGCCCGTGGCCACGAAGAAGACGTTGTCACCACTGACCAGGTCGTCGTTGTGCAGAACCCGGTCAAGGTCGTGGCCGGCGTCGATGGCCTTATGCCGTTCCTCGTCGTCACGAGGCCAGAGCCGGGCCTGGATCTCCCCGCCCATACACTTGAGCGCGCAAGCGGTGATGATGCCCTCCGGCGTACCGCCGATCCCCATCAGCATGTCCACGCCGGTGGACTCCCGGGCGGCTGAGATGGCGCCGGCGACGTCTCCGTCGGTGATGAAGTGGATCCGAGCGCCGGCCTGGCGGACCTCGTGAACGAGCCGGTCATGCCGGGGCCGCGCGAGGATGCAGACCGTGACGTCGGCGACATCGCTGTGCTTCGCCTTGGCCACCCGGCGGATGTTCTCGGCGACCGGCGCGGTGATGTCGACGACGCCCACAGCATCCGGTCCGACGGCGAGTTTTTCCATGTAGAAGACCGCGGAGGGGTCGTACATCGCGCCGCGTTCGGCTACGGCCAGCACGGCAAGGGCGTTGGGCATGCCGTCTGCCATCAGCGTGGTGCCGTCGATCGGGTCGACCGCCACATCGCAGAACGGGCCAGTGCCGTCCCCGACGTGCTCCCCGTTGTAGAGCATCGGCGCCTGGTCCTTCTCACCCTCGCCGATGACGACGACGCCGTTCATCGAGACCGTGCCGATGAGCTTGCGCATCGCATCCACCGCGGCGCCGTCACCGCCGTTCTTGTCCCCGCGTCCGACCCAGCGCCCAGCTGCCATCGCGGCGGCCTCAGTCACCCGCACCAGTTCCATGGCGAGGTTGCGGTCAGGCGCGGGCATCTCTGCGGGCAGAGGGGCTGGGGCGGATTCGGGCATCGAGGGCTCCCTGGGTCGCCCAATGGCCTCGGGCTGCTGCAATTCTAATGACATGGCAGGGGAGACCACTGGCGGGCCTTCGACGCGGCTGGGCAAGCTGACCTGGGCGAACATGCTGCGTTCGCTGCTGCCGCTGGTCGTGATCGTCCTGGCGCTGGCCTACTTCTGCTCGCCCCAGGATCAGGACCCTGTCGTCGAGATCGACCCCTCGAACTCGATCAGTTACGCGGCATCCCTGACCGAGATATCGCTGCCCGTCCCAGAACTCGCGGAAAGCTGGCGCCCGACCAGCGTCGACGTGACTGGGCCCACCGACGGTCAGCGTGGTCCGGTAACCCTCACGATCGGTTATGTGACGCCGTCGGTGGAGTTCGCCCGCTACATCGTCAGCACCGATCCGAGTTCCGAGCTGATCGAGGACCTGCTTACCGACGGCCAGTCCGCCGGTGAAGCGAGGTTGGCCGGGCAGACCTGGGAGGAGTTCACCACCAGCCGAGGAGAGCCGCTCTATCTACGCAACGACGGTGAGCTGCGGCTCGTCGTCACCGGCAGCGCCAGCCAGGACGAACTCAGCACGCTTGCCGGGTCGCTGACGCCGTACCGCGACTGACGTCTATCCGCGCGGGTCAGACTTCGCGGTTATGCGCACAACCGTCAGATTCGACGCCGATTTGGCACGGTTCTGCGCATAACCGCGACTTGGGTCAGCTGTTGGGCTGCGTGCGTTTGCCAGCGTCCCCCTGAGACTGGGCGGCTCGCGCGGTATCCAGGCGCTCTCGGGCGTTGTCCAGCCAACTCTGGCAGATCGCTGCTAGGACCTCACCGCGCTCCCAGAGCATCAGGGCCTGCTCCAGGGTCTGACCGCCGCCCTCCAGGGCGACGACGATGGCGGCGAGTTCGTCTCGCGCCTGTTCGTAGCTGGGCTGTTCACCGGCTGCGCTCGCGTCGCTCACGAGCGTCATTATCGACCGGTCAGGCACATCCTGACGGCATGGCCCTCACGGGTTCGCGTCCGGTCAACCGCCGAGGCGCACTGGCAGCGCTCGCCGAGCGGTCCAGCTCGGATCCGTCCGCTGAGCCCGACTGCACGGTCCAGCCCCGGGGCATCGTCGGGAACCGGAACGACGGGCCCGAAGAGCCTTGCTCGGCCGGCTGGGTGGCTGGGCCGAGATCGACCTCGAGGTCACAGATTTCTCCCTTCGATCAGGGGGACACGACGCAGGGGTAGACCCTGCGCCCCAGCAGAAGTAATTGGCTATACGGGGCTGGTGGATTCAGCGCGAGCATCGAGGGACCCCCCGGCGAGGCGGATGTGCAGACGTTGTCCTTCGGCTACCGCGTCCGGTTGGCGTACGACGTCGCCGGTCTCGGTGGTGACCACCGCATACCCGCGGGCCAGGGTCGCCGCCGGCGACAGCGCGACGATCCGGGCCCGGGTGTGATCGAGGTCGGCTTGACCGTGCGCGAGTTGGCTGGCTAGCTGCCGCCCCGCCCGGGTTCTGAGCGAGTCGATGGACTGCCGCCGATTCTCGAGCAGACTCTCGGGGTCGGCCATTGCGGGATGGCGCCGGATGCCGGCCAGCCACTGCAGGTCATGGGTGATCCGGCCAGACACGGCGGCGTACGAGGCGCCGCGTAACCGGGCCAGCCCGGCCTGCTCCGCGGCCAGGTCGGGGACGATTTTGAGGCCTGCATCGGTGGGCGTGGAGGCATGGAGGTCGGCGACGAAGTCGATGAGCGCGGAGTCGGACTCATGGCCGATGGCGCTGACCACTGGCGTACGGCAGGCGGCGATGGCCCGGCACAGACCTTCGTCGCTGAACGCGAGCAGGTCTTCGACCGATCCGCCGCCCCGGGCGATGACGATGACCGCCACATCCGGATCGCGGTCGAGCAGCTGCAGCCCGTCGATGACCGAACGGGCGGCAGTCGGACCCTGTACGGCACATGCGTACGTGCTGAAACGCACTGCGGGCCACCGACGGCGGGCATTCTCCACCACATCGTGTTCTGCGGCACTACCGCGCCCCGTGATCAGGCCCACAACGCTCGGGAGGAACGGCAGGGGCTTCTTGCGTACGGCGTCGAACAGCCCCTCTGCAGCGAGCAGCTGGCGGAGACGGTCGATCCGGGCCAACAGCTCGCCGATTCCCACCGCACGGATTTCACCGGCGCGCAACGAGAGTGTGCCGCGGGCGGCGTAGAAGTCCGCGCGCGCGCGGACGACGATCCGGGCGCCGTCGGCCAGCGGGACCGGCAACGCCTCGATCAGGTCCCGGCGGCAGGTGACCGACAGCGACATGTCCGCGGCCGGGTCCCGCAGTATGAGGAACACGGTTGCCGCGCCGGCCCGGCGGCTGATCTGGGCCACCTGCCCTTCCACCCAGACCTCACCGAGCCGTCCGATCCACTCGGTCAGCTTGCGGGACACCGTGCGGACCGGCCAAGGGTGCTCGGCCGTGGACGGTGCGGTCATCGAAAGCTGTTGTGTCTCAGGCTTGCCCGCGGCTGCGGTTGGCTCTGTTCTCCAGCATGGTGACCCTGTTTTCCAGCATGGTGAGGTATGGCGCGCGGGCGCGCTGGTCGCGCTCGTAGGTCAGGAGGCCGTGCAACGTGGCGGCGTCGAAGGTGCGCAGTCGAGCCCGTAGCTGGGCCAGGGTGAAGGCGTCGTATCCGGGTACGGGTGCCTCGGACGCCTGGTGACCGTTGGCCGCACCGCCTGCAGGTGTTCCGGCCGGGGCGTCGTCGGCGAGATCGAAGGCTGATGGCGCATGCCCCATGCGGGTCGCCGAGCCAGCCGTCCGCATCGGCCGGGTTCGCGTCGTACCCGGCAACGGTGGCAGAGCTGAGGAATCGTCAGCTGCTGTGACGTCCACTCCGAATCCCTCGGTGACCGCGTCAGCGACACCGACGACATCGTCGTCGAAGGTGGCCCATGGCGGGTCTGCGTCGTCCGTCCCGGCGATCTGGGTGAGCAACTCGTCGCCCTTGACCACGAGTCCCGCGTAGCGTTGCTGCAGTCGCAGGGATGCCTGCATCGCCAGACCGGCCATGCGGACCGGCAGACCGGTGATGGTGCTCGGTAGGTGGCGGGCCTGGTCGAGCATCGTGACCGCGAGGCCGGCTGCGGCGCGGATCGGTTCAGGGATCTCCACTGAGCGGCCAGGCGGGTCCGGGACCTCGCGTTCGTCGGGGTAGGGCGACATTCCGCTAGCCTGCCACGCCGGCTGCGCCGCATTGGTCGCAGTTGACGAGAACGTATGATCGATGCAGTGAGTTCGCCCCCGAAACGTGTCCTGTTGGCCGACCCCCGTGGGTACTGCGCCGGGGTCGACCGCGCCGTGGTCGCTGTGGAAAAGGCCTTGGAGTCCCACGGTGCCCCCGTCTACGTCCGTAAGCAGATCGTGCACAACGTGCACGTCGTACGGACCCTCGAGGAGCGGGGGGCGATCTTCGTCGAGGAGACCGACGAGGTGCCCGAGGGCGCGCTGCTCGTCTTCAGCGCCCACGGCGTCTCCCCCGCGGTCCGCCAGGAGGCCAAGGACCGCAGCCTGCGCACGATCGATGCGACCTGCCCGCTGGTGACCAAGGTGCACAAGGAGGCGACTCGATTCGCCCGGGACGGATACGACATCCTGCTGATCGGACACCGCGGCCACGAAGAGGTCGAAGGCACTACCGGGGAAGCCCCCGAACACATCCAGGTCGTGGACGGACCCGATGACGTGGCGAACGTGACCGTCCGGGATCCCGAACGCGTGGTCTGGCTGTCTCAGACGACCCTGTCGGTGGACGAGACCCTGGAGACCGTCGACCAACTCAAGGAACGCTTTCCCGGTCTATCCCCGCCACCCAGCGACGACATCTGTTACGCCACCCAGAACCGCCAGCAGGCCGTCAAGCAGATGGCCAGCGACTGTGACCTGGTCCTGGTCGTCGGTTCCACCAACTCCTCGAACTCGGTACGCCTGGTCGAAGTCGCCCGGGATGCCGGGGCAACGGCCGCCTACTTGGTGGACTTCGCTGCTGAGATCGACGAGGCATGGCTGACCGGCGTCGGCACCGTTGGCGTGACCAGTGGCGCCTCCGTACCGGAAATACTCGTGCAGGATGTTCTCGCCTGGCTTGCCGAGCGCGGATACGCCGATGTGCAGCGGGTCGTCGCGGCCGAGGAGAAGGTGGTTTTCGCGCTGCCGCACGAACTTCGAAAGACCACGGCCACGGCGTGACTCTTGCGCCGTCCGAGCGTGGAGTTCAAGGACGTCGAGCGAGCCGGTAGCCGCAGACAAGTAGCCCGACAGCGGTCGCGATGGCCATCGTCGGGAAGCCGCGCACCAGGATCGAGGCCAGCACGGTCGGAGTGAACGCCAGGGTGGGTGCCAACACGATCTCCCCGGCCGCGACGGCGGCGAAGACCAGCGGTGGGGCAACGACGATGGTCGCGATGTCGCTGCGTCGCACCCACAGACCGGCCAGCAGGGTGGATCCCGCCAGTGCGATGAGCGTGATCAGGCGCAGTCCGATCCCGAGCAAGGATTCGGCTGTGGCCAGGGCAAGCGTGACGGCGAAGATGAACGCCACCGCGCCCAGACCGGTCAGCGTGAACCGGCCGCCCGATGGGGCCGGGGCGCTAGGCAGGCGGGATCGATCCGATTCGCGCTGTCCGGAGCGCGGGTCGTCCCACGGAGGCCTGCTCGCAGCGCGCTGGCGAACAGAGGCGTCGGGTGCTCGGGCGGGACCGTTCATATCGACGCGTCTGGCGCCGCCAGCCACTCGATCCTCCTCGCGCTAGTCGTCCTTGCCCGGTGCACGACACCACGCGGGCTCGCTCAGACTACGGTTCCGGCTGCTCAGGCCGTGTGCACTGTGCCAAACCGGCCCTGCCTCACCGGTGCGGCGCCCGACGGCGGATCCATAGGGTCGTGGTCCATAGGGTCCTGGTCCATAGGGTCGTGGTCCATAGGGTCGTTGTTCGTCCCGATTAGTCGGAACTGGTCGACCGCCAGTCCCCGTAGCGGCGTCGTGATCTCCTCGGGACCTGGCAACGGAGTGTCGTTCACGCCTAGTTCACTGAACCGCCGTGCCGAGACCAGCACACTGCGCTCGTAGGACCCGACGGTGTCGTTGTATCGTCCGACGGCGCTGCCCAGCGCAGTGCCGAGCTTGCCGAGATGCTCGGAGAACCGGACCAGCCGGCCGTGCAACATGCGCCCCAACTCCAGCACCTCGGCGGTGTTGGCGGCGAGCGTGTCCTGCCGCCAGGTATGGGCCACCGTGCGCAACAGGGCCAGCAGTGTTGCCGGCGTGGCGATGACCACATCGCGGGTGAAGCCGTACTCCAGCAGCCCGGGCGCGGTCTCCAGCGCTGCCGCCAAGAACGCATCCGAGGGCAGGAACAGCACGACGAACTCCGGCGTCCCAGGCACGTGGCTGAGGTAATCGCGGCTGGCGAGGTTGTCGATATGCTGGCGCAGCTGTCGCGCATGGGCGGTCATCCCGAGCTGGCGTCCGGATTCGTCGGCTGCATGGACTGCATCCATGAAGGCAGCGAGCGGGACCTTGGCGTCCACGATGATCTGCCGGCCGGCCGTGAGCTGGATCAGCATGTCCGGCCGGTGCCGACCCTCGGAGTCGGTGAACCGGGGTTGCTCGACGAAGTCGCAGTGCGCAAGCATGCCGGACAACTCCACGACGCGGCGCAGTTGCATCTCGCCCCACTGGCCTCGTACGTGCGGGGCGCGCAGAGCCGTCACCAATGCGGCCGTCTCTGTCCGCAGCGCCTGCGAGGTCTCACCCATCTGCAGCACCTGGGTGCGCAACTCGCCGTGTGCCTGCGCGCGGTCGCGATCGAGTGCGATCAAGTGGTCGTGCAGCTGGTCCAGAGCCTGTGCGGTGTCCTCACCGGACCACGCCGGGTCCCCCCCGCCACGCCGCTGCAGGGCCCATGTCAGGGTCGCTGCCAGCGCAGCTCCGACCAGCAGGCCGAGCAACGCTACGGTGATGTCCATGTCGAGGAGCCTCCCCGACACGTCCGACATTTCTCGTCATCACCACACCGCTGAGCGCCGCTTCGCTATCCAACCGTCACTTTCAGCCCGGCCAAAGCGGAGGTTGGGTAGTGAACCGGTTCAGGCGGCCGCTTGTGCTTCGTGGTCCAGCAGCCAGCCCTTGGGGTACAGCCCGTACCGGAAGTGCTGCAGTGAGCCGGTGGCCGAGATCACCCGATGGCACGGGACGAACAGTGCTGCGGCATTGCGCGAACACGCGCTGGCCGCGGCGCGTACGGCCAGGGGGCGGCCACAAATCGCGGCGAACGCGCCGTACGTCATCGTCGTACCGGCCGGCACGTCTCGCAACACATCCCACGCGTGGGTGATGAACGGCCCACTCCACTGTCGTACCGGAATGTCGTCAATGGCGTTCAGGTCACCGTCCAGATACGACCGTACGGCGAGACTGACGGGGCCGAGATCCTCGCGGGGCTGAATTTCCTGCGGCCGTAGTCTCGGGGCGATCACGGCCACGAGCGACTCCAGATCGGTCGTCCATCCGCTGGCGTAGACCGTGCCCTGTTCGGCCAGAACGGTGAAATCCCCGACCGGTGTGTCGGTTGTCCAACTGTGCATCATGCGCTTCTCCTGACCTTCGTCGATCGGGTGCTGCCGTTGCGGGCCGCAACTTCGGCGGGGCGATCGCCAAGTGAGCGCGCCCCCTCTTGGCGGTTTTGGCCAAAATCGCCAGGGTTTGCCGGGCGGACATCGCGGTTTGCCATGTGGTGCACCCAGAGGTGCATGACGGCATAGGAACGCCACGGCCGCCAAGTGGTGGCCCGGTCGTTGGCCGCCCGCTCGGTGACCGATGGGGCCGGCTGCGGGTGCAATCCGGATCGCTCTCCCGCGTCTGGAGACAGGTCGTCCAATGCCCGGCGCAAGATCAGGTCACCGCCGAGGAACACGTCGGGGTCCGCCAAGCCACGCATGGCTATGTAGGAGGCCGTCCATGGCCCGATTCCGGGTATCTGCTGCAGGCCCTCGACTGCGGCCCGCCGATCCACCCCGATATCCAAGGACACGCCGCCATCGGCGAGAGCGCGGGCCAGTCCATGCAGGGTCCGCTGACGAGCGTTCGTCATGCCGAGGCCGGACAGATCGGCCTCCGCGATCGCCTCCGGTCCCGGGAAGGCATGCGTCAGGCTGCCGTCGGGATGGTCCAGCGGTGTCCCGAGCGCCGCGACGAGGCGCGAGATCAGGGTCGTGGCCCCAGCCACGGAGACTTGCTGACCGATCACCGTGCGGATGGCCAGCTCGGCAGCGTCCGCGGCACCCGGTACGCGCAGGCCCGGGCGCCGCGCGATCAGCGGGCCGAGCATGGGATCGGCGCGCAGCGCCTCGTAGACCGCGACCGGATCGCTGTCCGCATCGAGAATTCGGCGACAGCCGGCAACCGCAGACGGCAGGTCCCGGACGTCAGCCAGACGCAGCACGCACTGCGTGAACCTGTCCTGCGGCATCAGCTCCACGATGGCCGGGCCGTGCGCAAGCACGAGCACCCGCCGGTAGGTACCGCCGGTGACCTCCTCGATCTCCGGCACCTGATGTCCGGCGAAGAAGGCGAGCAGCGCGGCTCGATCGTACGGTGCGCGATGGGCCAGCCGGACGCTGATCACGCCCGGAGCGGCCGGGGCGGTGCGACAGTGCGCGCGCAGGTCTCCAGGGGTACGGGCGAAGACCTCGCGCACCGTGTCGTTGAACTGACGGATACTGCGGAACCCGGCCGCGAACGCGATGTCGGCGAAGGACATGCCGGTCGTCTCGATCAGCACCCGCGCGGTCTGAGCGCGTTGAGCGCGGGCCAGCGCCAGCGGTCCCACGCCGAGCTCGGCGACCAGCAGCCGGTGCAGCTGCCGCTCGGAATACCCGAGAGCGGCGGCCAGTCCAGGAACGCCAAGTCGATCGACCGCCCCGTCAGCGATCAGCCGCATCGCTCGCCCGACGACGTCGACGCGCACGTTCCACTCAGCCGAACCCGGCGCTGCGTCGGGTCGGCAGCGCCGGCAGGCCCGAAGACCAGCAGCCTGCGCCGCAGCCGCTACCGGATAATAGGAAACGTTGTGCGGCAAGGGGGTACGGGCCGGGCAGCTGGGGCGGCAATAGATCCCCGTGGTGTGCACGCCAACGAAGAACCATCCGTCGAAGCGAGCGTCGCGGCTGCTGACAGCGCGGTAGCAGCGTTCCGGGTCGAGTCGTCCGTCGGTGAGCACGACGTCGACTATGCCATCCGGACGGCTGTACTACTGGCGGGAATCGGACGTGGCGGTGTGTGAGGCGCACCGGCACGGTCAGGGGCGAGTGCAGGCGTCCCTGACGCGAACCTATTGGCACAAGGACGCCTTGACTCATCGTCGCGACGCGACCGCCGTACCCTGGCGCCTCGTGAGTTTGACCATCGGCATCGTCGGCCTGCCCAACGTCGGAAAGTCCACGCTCTTCAACGCCCTGACCAAGAACGACGTCCTGGCGGCGAACTACCCGTTCGCGACGATCGAGTCCAACGTCGGGGTGGTCGGGGTTCCGGATGCGCGGCTACCCGTGCTGGGGAAGTTGCACAACAGCGCGAAGATCGTCCCGGCGGCAGTGTCCTTCGTCGACATCGCCGGCATTGTCCGCGGAGCCAGCGAGGGACAGGGCCTGGGCAACAAGTTCCTGGCCCACATCCGCGAGGCGAGTGCGATCTGTCAGGTGATCCGGGTCTTCTCCGACGACGACGTCGCCCATGTCGACGGCCGGGTCTCCCCGCAAGGCGACATCGAGACGATCAACACCGAGCTGATCCTGGCCGACCTGCAGACCCTGGAGAAGGCGATTCCGCGGCTGGAGAAGGAGACCCGGCTCGCCAAGCATCGCCGCCCGGTGCTCGATGCCGCGACCGAGTCCGTCGCTGTCCTCGACAAGGGCGAGGTCCTCTACGGCTCCAAGGCCGACCTCGACATCCTGGCCGAGCTGTCCCTGCTCACCGCCAAGCCGTTCCTGTACGTCTTCAACGTCGACGAGGAAGAGTTGGCCGATCCAGCGGTCATCAATGACCTGAGGGCCCTGGTCGCTCCGGCCGAGGCGATCGTCCTGGACGCCAAGGTGGAGGCCGAGCTCGCCGAACTGCCCGACGAGGAGGCGGCCGAACTGCTCGCCGCGGTGGGCCAGGACGAGCCGGGACTGCACCAACTAGCCCGGATCGGATTCGACACATTGGGCCTGCAGACCTTTCTCACCGCCGGCCCCAAGGAGTCGCGGGCCTGGACCATTCCCAAGGGAGCCACCGCTCCCCAGGCCGCCGGCGTCATCCACACCGACTTCCAGCGCGGCTTCATCAAGGCCGAGATCGTCTCCTACGACGACCTCGTCGCCGCCGGTTCGATGGCCGAGGCCAAGGCTCGCGGCCGGGTCCGGATCGAGGGCAAGGACTACGTGATGGCCGACGGCGACGTCGTCGAGTTCCGGTTCAACGTCTAGGCACATTTCCGTACGGGCTACCGCCTTACCTGACCCGCGTCTAGCTCAGATCGAAGTCGAGCTGCGCGCCCACCAGCAATGATCGGATCGATGTATGGGCATGGTCCCTCCTGGCCCGGTGCTGGACTCCTCAGGAAAAGGATGCCGCTGTACCGTTTCGGGCACACACGAGGAGGACTAGTGGGACTGTTCGGACGCAAGAAGAAGGGCGGCGGGCCGGGTGGGGGTGCCGGCGCTCACCTGCTGCAGTTCGCGAAGGCGCGGCAAGGAGTCGAGGCGTACGTGGAAGAGATGACGGCGGGCGGCGCCACTGTCACCCTCGTCGCCTCCGACGGCGAATGGACCCGTCGAAACGTCCCGAATTCGCAGGTGGTACGCAAGTTCGGGACCCAACTGGGCATCACGGTGCACGACGCCGGCACCGACGGCTACCCGGACAACATGCGCGAGAAGAGCGTCGAGGACGTCGCCCGTCCCACCTGAGCGACGGCAGCAACCTCGTCACAGTTGATCATCGGACTATCGGCAGTTTTCGGGCCCGTTGACCCCGGAAACCCCCAGGAGTTCCGATGATCAACATCGACCCGGCGTACGCACATCAGAGCCCGGCCATACGGACGGTAAAGTCAGCGGTTCTGGCCACCCTGCAGCATGGAGATCCCTAGGTGACCGCGCCGACGTACCAGCTGACCCACCTGGCCGCCCTCGAGGCGGAATCCCTGCACATCTTCCGTGAGGTCGCCGCCGAGTTCGAACGACCGGTGCTCCTGTTCTCCGGCGGCAAGGACTCCGCGGTGATGCTGTGGCTGGCGCTGCGGGCATTTGCGCCGGCGCCGATCCCGTTCCCGGTCATGCACGTCGACACCGGGCACAACTTCCCCGAGGTCATGTCCTACCGCGACCGGATCGTGGTTGAGACCGGCATCCGGCTCGAAGTCGCCAGCGTCCAGGCCGCGATCGACTCCGGGCGGATCATTGAGAATCCCGACATCGATCCCGACCGCAACCAGCTGCAGATCATCCCCCTACTCGATGCCATCACCGAGCATCGTTTCGATGCGGTCTTCGGCGGCGCACGGCGCGACGAGGAACGGGCCCGGGCGAAGGAGCGGGTGTTCTCCTTCCGTGACGAGTTCGGCCAGTGGGACCCCAAGAACCAACGTCCGGAGCTGTGGTCGATCTACAACGGCCGTCATCACAAGGGCGAGCACATCCGGGTCTTTCCGCTGTCGAACTGGACCGAATCCGACGTCTGGCACTACATCCGTGACGCCGAGGTGCCGATTCCGAGCATCTACTACGCGCACGAACGCGACGTCTTCCAGCGGGACGGCATGCTGCTGGCAGCGGGTTTGTGGACCACGCCACGTGAGGACGAGGTCGTCGAGCGGCGCTCGGTGCGCTACCGCACGATCGGCGACGCGACCTGCACAGGCGCGGTGGCCTCGTCGGCAGCCAGCATCGCCGACGTGATCGACGAGGTCGACGCCACTCGGATCACCGAGCGCGGGGCGACCCGAGCGGATGATCGGGCGAGCGAGGCGGCGATGGAAGACCGGAAACGGGATGGGTACTTCTAATGGATCTGCTGCGATTGGCTACCGCCGGTTCGGTCGACGACGGAAAGTCGACCCTGATCGGGCGGCTGCTTTACGACAGCAAGTCGATCTTCACCGACCAGCTCGCCCACGTCGAGGACGTCAGCCGGCGGCGGGGTCTGGGCCAGGCCGATCTGGCGCTGCTGACCGACGGCCTTCGTGCCGAGCGGGAGCAGGGCATCACGATCGACGTCGCCTACCGATACTTCTCGACCCCCCGGCGCCGGTTCGTGCTTGCCGACACCCCCGGCCACCCGCAGTACACGCGCAACATGGTCACCGGAGCATCGACGGCCAACCTCGCCCTCGTCCTGGTCGATGCCCGCAACGGCGTTCTCGAACAGACCCGCCGGCACGCCTTCCTCGCGACCCTGCTGCGCGTCCCGCACATTGTGCTGTGCGTGAACAAGATGGATCTCGTGGACCATTCCCAGGAGAGATTCATCGAGATTCGCGACGAGTTCGCTGCCTTCGCAGCCAAGCTCGACGTCGGTGACCTCTCGTTCATCCCGGTCTCTGCTCTCAACGGCGACAACATCGTCAGCCGGTCGGTCTCCATGCCGTGGTACGAGGGTCCCTCGCTGCTGCACCACCTCGAAGAGGTGCACATCGCCTCGGACCGCAACCTCGTTGACGTACGGTTCCCGGTCCAGTACGTCATCCGGCCGCGTGACGACAAGCACCACGACTACCGGGGGTACGCCGGTCAGGTCGCTGGCGGCGTCTTGGCGGTGGGGGACACCATCGAGGTGCTGCCGTCCGGCATGCAGTCCACGATCGCGCACATTGACACCCCGGACGGCCCCGTCGATGAGGCGTTCACGCCGATGTCCGTCGTGATCCGACTAGCCGACAACATTGATGTCTCTCGAGGCGACCTGATCTGTCGGCCACAGAACCAGCCGGTCATGAGCCAAACCGTCGAAGCGGTGGTGTGTTGGATGAGTGGTATGCCGAGACTCCAAACAGGTGGCCGCTACCTGCTCAAGCACACCCACCGCTGGTCCAAGGCGATCGTCCGCGACCTGAAGTACCGGATCGACATCAACACCATGCACCGGGAAGAGGGCGTGCAGGCCTTGGGGCTCAACGACATCGGTCGAGTCACACTGCGACTGGCGCAACCGATCTTCGCCGACGAGTACCGGCGCAACCGTACGACCGGCAGCTTTATCCTCGTCGACGAGGCAACCAACAACACCGTCGGCGCCGGAATCATCACCAACGCAAGCTAGAGCTGCACCGCTGGGTCAATCCAGAGGGCGCCGCCAGCGCAGACCAGGGAAGCGGGCGAAGCCCCGATCATCGGTGACCCACTCACAGCCTGACTCGATGGCTAGTGCGGCCAGGTAGGCGTCGGCCACGTCATTCCCGCGTACGGGGGTGCGCAGGCACAGGTCGGTGAATATCTGGAAGTGTCGCGCGCCCGGTTGGATTCGATGACAGTTCTCCCGGGAAAGGAACCGATGAACGATGTCGACGGCTTGGTCGATCGGTGTCGACTCGGCGTACACCCTCGGGTCAGTCATTGTTCGGACGAATGCACTGCACACGAGTTCGCTCATTCCGAAAGACGCCGGACCGTTCACCACGCCCTCGAAGAACGACTTGTAGCGTTCGTAGTTCCTCGCGCTTTCCTGGTGCGCGTTGATCAGGACGTTGACGTCAAAGAGCAGCATCGGTGCCGCTCGAAAGCGCCCGACCCTGCGGTCGGTACTTCTCGATGTCGTCCTGCTCGAAGATCTGCTTATAGAAAACGGGATCGTTCGGATCCAAACCAGGCTGTAGATCGCTGCGGACCATCGGCCGCACCCTGTAGGGCTCACTCCGCTCCTGGGCTGAACTGCTTGAAAGCAGGCAGCGGAGGGCGTCCTCGATCACGCTGGTCAACGTCCGATCCTCCGCGGCGGCGCGCTGCTTGGCCTGCCGGACCAGGTCATCGTTGAGGTTCAATGTGGTACGCATGCAGATCAGCATACGATGGCATGCAGACATCTGCCTAGTGCAATCCGATGCCACGTAATCTCAGGTAGGCCTCGATCGCATCGGCTGAGGCCTCGACCGGCAGCTGCGAGGTGTCGATCACCACGTCCGGGTGGGCGGGAAGTTCGTAGGGGTCTGAGATCCCGGTGAACGAGCCGATCTCGCCCGCCCGTGCCCTGGCGTACAGGCCTTTCACGTCGCGTGCCTCGCACACCTCAAGCGGCGTGGACAGATGCACGAGACCGAAGACACCGTAGGCCTCCACCATCACCCGGGCCTGTTCGCGGGCACCGTCGTACGGTGCGATCGCGGCGATGATCACCGCGCCCCCGTGCCGGACGACCTCGGCTGCGACCCAGCCGATCCGGAGGATGTTCAGGTCACGATCCTCCCGGCTGAAGCTCAAGCCCTGCGAGAGCATTGTCCGTACGACATCCCCGTCGAGGACGGTGACCTCGCGCTGAGGTGTCCAGCGTCGCAACAACTCCTCGGCAACCGTCGACTTCCCGGCCCCGGAGAGTCCGGTGAGCAGGACCGCGAAACCGGTTCGAGCGTTTGGCTTTGGCGGCACGGATAGCACTCCTGTTCGGCTGCAGACCTGGTCAACGGGATCGAACGAGGTAGGGCAGAGCGGCTCAGCGATCCGAGCCCGACACCCAGGCATCCTCGTCGGTGAGCAAGGCGGCGACTTCGTCGGGCAGCCGTCCGGCCATGACGTCGGCCAGGCTCACCCGTTCGAGGACCGCTCGATAGCTGGCCCGCGCGGCAACCCAGACCTTGGTGAGTTCCCGCGCGACTCCCGGATAGTCCACGTCCTCCGGTCGCTGACCATGGATATCGGCAAGAAACCCCTGCTCGACCCGCATGATGTCGGCGATGGAGATCTCCGACGCCGGGCGTCCCAGGCGGTAGCCACCTTCGCGGCCTCGTGTGCTTGCAACCAGGCGGGCGGCAGTCAGGTCAGAGAGGATGGACTGCAAGAAGCGCACCGGGATTCTCTGGGCGGCCGCGATCCGCTCGGAGGTGAGTGGCTCGGGACCTCCGGCCGCGAGTTCCAGAGTGGCGCGAATGGCGTAGTCCACACGTGCCGAGATCCTCACAGCTGCATTATGTCCGCCGAGGTCGGTCGTCAGCCGCTGGCATCGCAGAGCAAGCCCGGACTGTCCGAGACATTATGGCATCCTCGCTGCGATGACCGGCGAGATTCCCGTTGCGGGAACAGTCGTCGCGGCCGCCATCATTCATGAGGGCGAAGTTCTTGCTGCGCAACGCAGCGGGCCTCCGGCGCTGGCCGGCCACTGGGAGTTTCCCGGCGGAAAGGTGGAGCAGGGGGAGACCGAAACCGAGGCTCTCGTCCGTGAGTGTCAGGAAGAGCTCGGGGTCACTATCGCACCGCAGCGATTCCTCGGTGAGGTGACCAACCCGTACTGGCGGGGCAGCGTGCGACTGTGGTCCGCGGTGCTGGCCGACCCCGACGACGGCCTGCCGAGCGCGTTGGAACACCTGGCGCTGCGTTGGCTGGGTGCCGACGAGTTGTCCACCGTGGACTGGCTCCCCGGCAACCGAGAGTTCGAGGCAGCCGTACGCCCGCTCTTGTCTTGAGTGAAGGGCACCTTCTACTAATAGGTTCGCTAGAAGGTGCCCTTCACTCGTATGAGGTGGTGCCCTTCACTCGAATGTGTGAGAAGGGGCGCTCAGGGCTTGGTGCTGGGGGCCTTCGGCCGGCCGCTGCCCTTGGCAAATCCGATCTTCGAGCCGAGCCAGACCACCGGGTCGAATTTGCGATCAGCGACCCGTTCCTTCATCGGGATCAACGCATTATCGGTGATCTTGATGTGCTCCGGACACACCTCGGTGCAGCATTTCGTGATGTTGCAATAGCCGAGGCCATGGTCATCCTGGGCCTGCTTCTGTCGGTCCACGGCGTCGAGGGGATGCATGTCCAACTCGGCTATCCGCATCAGGAACCGCGGACCGGCGAAGTTCTGCTTGTTGTCCTCGTGGTCACGGATGACATGACAGACGTTCTGGCACAGGAAGCACTCGATGCACTTCCGGAACTCCTGTGAGCGCTCGACGTCGACCTGGGCCATCCGGTACTCACCGGGTTCCAACCCCTCCGGCGGCGCGAAAGACGGGATCTCGCGGGCCTTCTCGTAGTTGTACGAGACGTCTGTCACCAGATCGCGGATGACCGGGAACGTCCGAAGCGGGGTGACGGTGATGGTCTCGGCCTCGTCGAAGGTGCTCATCCGGGTCATGCACAGCAGGCGCGGTCGGCCGTTGATCTCGGCGCTGCACGAGCCGCACTTTCCGGCCTTGCAGTTCCACCGGACCGCAAGATCTCCGGCCTGGGTGGCCTGCAGCCGATGGATGATGTCCAGGACGACCTCACCCTCGTTCACAGCCACCGAGTAATCCTGCAGATCTCCGTCGTAGGCATCCCCGCGCCATACGCGGAACTTGGCGTCGTAGGCCATCTCTGGTCAGCCTCTCAGTGGCTGGTCGGCGGGTGTGCCGGCGGCCGCGACGATCGACTGCGGAAGCTCGGCGTCGGTGAGGTACTTCCTCAGCTCGGCCGGATCGAACAGATCCAGCAGGTCGGCGCGCATGGCGGGCAGCGGCTGCTTGATAAGCGTGACTCGAGATGCCGTCTCCCGGAGCCCGGCCGGGCCGTGAAGTGCCAGAACAAGATTGAGCTTTCGCCACTCTGGGTTCATCCCCGGGAAGTCGTCCCGGGTGTGCCCGCCCCGACTCTCCTCCCTTGTGAGGGCAGCCTGGGCGATGCACTCGGAGATGAGCAGCATGTTCTGCAGGTCTATCGACAGGTGCCAGCCAGGGTTGAACTCCCGGCCGCCCTCCACGGTCGCCATCGCTGCCCGGTGACGCAGTTCGTCCAGCTTCTTGAGTGCCAATTCGATTTCGTCGGCCTTACGGATGATTCCGACCAGGTCGTTCATCGTCTGCTGCAGTTCGGCGTGGATCGTGTACGCGTTCTCCCGGTCGACGTTGGGACGGTCTTCGATCAAAAAGGGCGCCAAGGCCGCTCGCGTCGCAGCATCGATCTGGGCGTCGGTCACCGAAGGGCGGGAGTTGCGCAGTGAGTGGGCGTAGACGGCCGCGTGATCACCGGCGCGCTTGCCGAACACCAGGAGGTCGGACAGCGAGTTGCCGCCTAGCCGGTTCGAGCCGTGCATCCCGCCGGCGACCTCCCCAGCGGCGTACAAGCCGGGAACCCGCGACTGGGCGCTGTCCGGGTCGACCTCGACCCCACCCATCACGTAATGACAAGTGGGCCCCACCTCCATCGGCTCCTTGGTGATGTCGACGTCGGCGAGTTCCTTGAACTGGTGATGCATCGACGGAAGCTTCTTGATGATGTCCTCGGCCTTGAGCCGGGTGGACACGTCGAGGAACACCCCACCGGCCGGAGAACCACGACCGGCCTTGACCTCGGAGTTGATCGCGCGTGCCACCTCGTCACGAGGAAGGAGTTCCGGCGGACGCTTGTTGTTATCCGGGTCGGTGTACCAGCGGTCGCCTTCCTCCTCGGTTTCGGCGTATTGGGTGCGGAACACGTCCGGGATGTAGTCGAACATGAACCGCCGGCCCTCAGAATTGCGAAGCACCCCACCGTCTACGCGGACCGACTCGGTGACCAGGATGCCCTTGACCGACGGTGGCCAGACCATCCCGGTGGGATGGAACTGCACGAACTCCATGTTGAGCAGCGTCGCGCCCGCCCGAAGAGCCAGGGCGTGACCGTCACCGGTGTACTCCCAGCTGTTCGAGGTGACCTTGAAACTCTTGCCGATTCCGCCGGTGGCCAGCACGACCGACGGCGCCTCGAAGGCGATGAAGTTGCCGGTCTCCCGCCAGTAACCGAAGGCTCCGGAGATGGGGCTGTCCACATCGGAGCGTGTCTTGAAGAGCTCGGTGATCGTGCACTCACCGAAGACCTTGATCTGAGCCTCGTAGTCGCCGTACTCGCGGAAGTCCTCCTGCTGCAAGGAGACGACCTTCTGCTGCAGGGTTCGGATCAGCTCCAGGCCGGTGCGGTCCCCGACATGGGCCAGTCGGGGGTACTCGTGGCCACCGAAGTTGCGTTGGCTGATCCTGCCCTGCTTGGTGCGATCGAACAGTGCGCCGTAAGTCTCGAGCTCCCAGACCCGGTCGGGGGCTTCCTTGGCGTGCAGTTCGGCCATCCGGAAGTTGTTGAGAAATTTCCCGCCACGCATGGTGTCGCGGAAGTGGACCTTCCAGTGGTCCTTGGTGTTGACGTTTCCCATGGCTGCGGCGATGCCGCCCTCGGCCATGACCGTGTGCGCCTTGCCGAACAGCGACTTGCACACGATGGCCGTACGTTTCCCGGCCTCGCGCGCAGCGATCGCCGCGCGCAGACCCGCCCCACCCGCGCCGATGACGACTACGTCGTAGGCGTGTCGTTCGACCGCGGGCTCGGGGCCGGCGTTGCCAGCATCTCGTGCATTCATGCTTTCCGACCTTCTAACCGATGAACCGGAGGTCGGAGAACCAGCCTGCGGATAACGCCATGATGTAGAAATCGGTCAACGCCAGGGTGCCCAACGTGATCCAGGCCAGCTCCATGTGCCTGCGGTTGAGCCTGGAGACGAGGCCCCAAGCCCGGTAGCGCACGGGATGTGCGGAGAAGTGCCGCAGTCGACCACCGACGATGTGCCGGCAACTATGGCAGGACGCGGTATAGGCCCAGAGCATCACCACGTTGACCAGCAGGATGATGTTCCCGAGGCCGAACCCGAAGCCCGAGGGGCTGTGGAAGGCCAGGATGGCGTCGTAGGTGTTGATCAGCGAGATGATCACCGCGGCGTAGAAGGCGTACCGGTGCAGGTTCTGCCCGATCAGCGGCACCCTGGTCTCGCCGGTGTACTTGGCATGCGGTTCGGCGACGGCGCAGGCGAGCGGAGAGGCCCAGAAGGACCGGTAGTAGGCCTTGCGGTAGTAGTAACAGGTCAGCCGGAACAACAACAGGAACGGCAGGCTGAGCGCGGCGTAGGGCAGCCACCACACGTCTGGCAGGAATCGACCGAAGTGTGCCGCCTCGGGGATGCAGCCGGTGGACACACACGGTGAGTAGTACGGCGTCAGATAGCGGTAGTCGTCGACCCAGTAGTTCTCCTGCAGGAAAACCCGGGTGAAGCTGTAGGACAGCCAGGCCGCCAGGCCGATCACGTTGAGCACCGGCGGCCACCACCAGCGATCGGTACGCAGCGTCCGGGCCGCGATTCGTGGTCGACTCGGAAAGCTCACGCCGGCCTTGAGCTTTGATCTGCCGTCCACCGCGAGCGGTCGTGTTCCAGTAGCCATGAGGAAGCCAGTCACCTCCGAGGAATGCGCCCGACAGTGCCACCGCGGCCCGCCTTCCCCAGTGTGTATGCCCGGTGACCGAGGCACAAAACTCAGGAGGCGCGATCTTGCTCACGTGTGGAGGTAGCCAGATCGTTACGTGCGGCGAGGTCACAATGCGATGACACAGGTGGACGGTGCCAACCGGCGTTATCTAGGCTCGGCCTCGGCCAGTGATGTGCTGGCCGTCCTTATTTTCCTTCCCACCTCCGTGGGACAAGGGAGGCTTCACAAACGTGAATTTAGATAAGCGCAGCGCTGCGCTCATCGCGTCCGGTCTTTCCGGCGTGTTGGTGCTCTCTGGTTGTGGCGGGGGTGATGAAGGCGGCGGCGGCACCGAAGAGACCCAAGCCAGCGGAACCGTCGTCTTCGGTGAGTCCACTGACTTCTCGGACAATCTCCTCCAGATCATCTCCTCTGGCAACGCCCTTTCGGTCGGATACCTCATGGGCCGCGTTCTGCCCAGCGTCTCTCAATTGCTCCCGGACGGCGAGGTCGTCCACGACCCGGAACTGCTGACCGAGGCGCCGACGCTGGAGGAGGTCGACGGCAAGCAGGTCAACGTCTACTCGATCAACCCGGACGCAGTCTGGAGCGATGGCACCCCGATCACCGCCGACGACTTCATCTTCACCGCGAAGGTCCAGGACACTGAGTTCACTGAGGTCTGCCCTGACGGCGGCGTCCTGGGGACCACCGGGTACGACCAGATCGAGTCGATCGAGGGTTCCGATGAGGGCAAGACCGTCACGGTGACCTACGAGACCCCGTTCGCGGACTGGCTAGGGCAGTGGAGCTTGTCGAGTGCGCTGCTTCCGGCGCACCTGATGGATAATGACGACGACGCAGCGCTGTGCGAGTCCATCACCACTGGTTGGCCGACCTCGTCGGGCCTGCCTGAAGACATCTCCGGCGGCCCGTGGCAACTCAAGGCCGAAAACATCGACGTGGCCTCCCAGGTCATCACCTTGACCCCGAACGAGAGCTACTGGGGTGAGAAGCCGAAGTTGGCATCGCTGGTCTACCAGACCATCGGCAGCGACGCGGGCGTCGCCGTCTCGGCGATCCAGAACGGCGAAGTGCAGATGATCAATCCGCAGCCACAGCTGGACCTGGTGGATCAGATCGCGGCCCTCGAGCCGAACGTGGTCAGCAGCATCCTGTTTGGGTACGCCTTCGAGCACCTGGACATGAACACTCGCAACGTGCACCTGGCCGACCCCAACGTTCGACAGGCCTTCGGCCAATCGCTAGACCGGCAGAATATCGTCGATCAGACGGTCGGCCAGTTCTCCAGTGACGCCGATGTCCTGAACAACCGGATCTACTTCAACAACCAGCCGGGGTATGAGAATACCGCGCCGGAGCAGTACGCCGCGCCGGATCCTGCTGCGGCCAAGGCGCTGTTGGAGGAGTCCGGTTATGTGCTGGGTGGCGACGGGATCTATGAGCACCCGGAGCGGGGTCGGCTGTCATTGGCGATCTCGACGACGGTGAACAACCCGCTGCGTCAGCAGACGATCGACGTGATCATCCCGCAGGCCGCTGAGGCCGGCTTCGAAATATCCGCTCGGCCGGACCCGGACATCTTCTCTGATGCCACGGTGCCGACCAGCCTGGAAGCCGGCGGCTACGATATCGCGCTGTTCGCGTGGGTCGGTTCGCCGTTCCGGGGCAGCACCGCGCCGATCTACCTGAGCCTGGAGGCTCAGGGGGGCATCCAGGGGCAGAACTACACCCAGGGTGGCAACCCGGAGGTGGACGCGATGTACGAGGAGTTCCTGCAGGAGCCGGACCCGGACGCGCAGATAGCACTCGGGAACCAGATCGATGCTCTGTTGTGGGGGGACCTCTTCACCATCCCGCTGTACCAGAAGCCGACTTTCCTGGCGTACTCCTCGACGATCGAAGGGGTCGAGGACAACGTCACCCAAGCCGGTCCACTGTGGAACAGCGAGAAGTGGAGCCTGACTGCCTAGGTTCCACCTGACAGCACGCACTGGGTAGCAATCAAGTGGCCCCCCCGAATCTCTTCAGGTTCGGGGGGCCACTTGTGTTACAGGGGGGTCACAATGCGACATCCCGCGGCTTGCCGAGAACGGCGATAACGTTGTTGATCTGCCCATCCGGGCATCCCGGTTGTAGGGTTCGCCCGTGTTGTTCTTCACGATTCGACGGGTGCTCGGGTCGATCGTCGTCCTGATCGCGAGTACGTTCCTGGTCTTCTTGATGACCGCCTTCAGCTTCGACCCGCTGGCTCAGTACCGGCAGCGCCAGCCCCCGCCTCCGCCGGAATTCTTCGAGTCACTCAGGGAGCGCCTGGGACTGAACGACCCCCTGATCGTGCGGTACTTCAGTTGGCTCAAGGGCGCGGTCACCGGCGACTTCGGCGTCAACATCAACAACATTCCGGTCGCTGATCAGCTGTTCGGCAGGCTGCTGGTGACCGGGCGGCTGGTCATTGCCGCCATGCTTCTCGCGATCCTGCTGGCGGTCGTGGTCGGCGTCGTCTCCGCGGTGCGGCAGTACAAGGCCACGGACTACGTCTTCACCGTTTTCGCGTACATCCTGATCGCGCTGCCGACGTTCTGGTTCGCGGCACTGCTCAAGGAGTTCGTGGCGATCGGGATCAACAACCTTGCCGGGGAAAAGATCTTGTTCACTCTCGGGGACGAGACGCCCGGAATCGCCGCCTATGGCACGACCTCGATGATCTTCTGGGATCGAATCGGGCACCTCGTGTTGCCGACGTTGTCCCTGGGGCTGCTGACCTTCGCTGCCTGGAGCCGCTTCCAGCGGGCCTCGATGTTGGACGTCCTGTCGGCCGACTACATGCGCTTGGCTCGAGCCAAAGGCCTGCCCTGGCGTCGAGTGATCGTCAAGCACGGCCTCAGGAACGCGCTGATCCCGCTGACAACGGTCGTCGCCATCGGAGTCGGCGCCATCTTCGGCGGGGCGATCGTCACCGAACAAGTCTTCGTGTGGCACGGGATGGGCGAGTACCTCATCCAGGACGGGATCCAGAAGAACGACATCAATGTGGTGCTCGGCTGGTTGCTGGTCGCTGCCTTCTTCGTGATCCTCTTCAACCTGATTGCCGACCTGCTCTATGCCGTCCTCGATCCCAGGATCCGGCTCAGCTGACTCGTGGAAGGTCAATGATGTCCACCACCGAAGACCGGCTAGCGACCCCCGGCTCTGCCGCCCAGAACGAGCAAGCAGCAGTCCAGCCTGGAGCAGGTGTGGGGGAGGGGAAGCCCCCCCCCGACAGAAAGGAAGACGGTGAAGGCGGGACACCCCACCGTTGGGTCCACGTCGCA
>JBPCPI010000173.1:0-3507 GCA_050999295.1 Geodermatophilaceae bacterium
CACCCCGGTGCTCGCCATCATCACGTTCGCGATCGTGTCCACCACAGCCGCCCTGTTCAGTGCGAAGGTGGTCGACTGGATCTTCGCCGGCGCGTACGTCTGGCTGCTCCTCTACGTCGTCTACCACATGCTGCTGATCGCCAACCGTTTCATGGGCTCGGCCAAGAACGCCGCACACCTCCTGGGTCCCAGCGGGATCCCGCTGGCGATCGCCGGCTTCGTGCTGACCATCGTCGCGCTGTACTACGCATTCCTGGGCAGCCACGCCTTCTTCATCCAGAAGTCGGCCTGGGTACTCGGGGTCGCGCTGCTCGCCTCGATCGTGGCGATCGTGCTGCCGCACCCCCACGTAGATCCCTCCATCGACGAGGGTCACCCCACCGACCAGAGAACAACCGTATAAGGAGCGCCGCCGTGACAGATGTCGCCGTCAAGATCACCGCCACCCATCCGCTGGACCGGCTGACCGAGGAGGAGTCCGCGGCAGGCGTCGCCCTGATCAAGGCCGACCAGCGCTTCGGACCGCGCATGCGCTTCGGCAGTGTCAACCTGCACTCGCCGGCCAAGGCTGACGTGCTGGCCTTCGAGCCCGGCAACCCTTTCGAGCGCGCGATCGATGCGGTCGTGCTGGACAACAGCGACGGCTCCAGCCATGAGATCACCGCGTCGCTGACGGCCGGCGGGATCACCCGGTGGGAGCAGCTGGAGGGTGTGCAGCCGTCGGTCATCCTGGACGAGTTCTTCGAGTCCGAGGAGACCATCCGCAACGACCCGGGCTTCCAGGCGGCGATGGCCAAGCGCGGGATCACCGACATGGACCTGGTCACCATCGACCCATGGTCGGCGGGCAGCTACGGCGATCAGCTCGAGTCCGGCCATCGGATCATCCGGGGGCTGGTGTGGGTGCACGACAAGCCGGGCGATAACCAGTACGCGCGGCCGATCGACGGCCTGATGGTGATCGTGGATCTGGCCGCGAACAAGGTGATCCGGATCGACGACGAGCGCGTACTGCCGGTGCCAGACGAACCCGGGGAATGGTCCAGCCAGTTCGTGGGCGAGCCTCGAAAAGGCGTCAAGCCGCTGGAAATCGTCCAGCCCGAGGGCCCGAGCTTCACCCTGGACGGCGATCACCTGAGCTGGCAGAAGTGGGACCTGCGGATCGGCTGGCACACCCGCGAGGGGCTGGTGCTCAACACCATCTCCTACACCGACGGCGACGAGGTCCGGCCGGTGCTCTACCGAGCCTCGATGTGTGAGATGACCGTCCCGTACGGCGATCCATCCTCAACCCAGGCCCGCAAGAACGCCTTCGACATCGGCGAGTACGGCATCGGGATGCTGGCCAACCCGCTGACCCGCGGGTGTGACTGCCTGGGCGAGATCCGCTACCTCGACGCCCATGTCTGCAATGCTGCCGGCGAGGTGATGCGCATCCCGCAGGCCATCTGCATCCACGAGGAGGACTTCGGTATCTCCTGGAAGCACACCGACTTCCGGACCGAAGACGTCGCCGTACGGCGGCTGCGTCGCCTGGTGGTGTCGTTCATCGCAACCGTCGGCAACTACGAGTACGCCATCTACTGGTACTTCTACCAGGACGGCCGGATCGAGAACGAGATCAAGCTGACCGGGATCCTGTCCACCGGCGGCCTCGACGATGGCGAGGACACCCGGTACGGCACTCGGTTGGGCAAGAACCTGTACGGACCCAACCACCAGCACTTCTTCTGCATGCGCCTGGACACCCAGATCGATGGGCTGAAGAACTCGGTCGTGGAGGTCAACACCGTCGCCGCGCCGGCTGAGGAAAACCCGTACGGCAACGCTTTCTACGGTGCGCAAACGGTGCTCGCCAAGGAGTCCGCGGCAAAGCGCAACATCAACCCGATGACCGGGCGCTACTGGAAGATCATCTCCAGTGAGCGGACCAACAAGATCGGCGCCCCGACCGGATACAAGCTGGTCGCCGGCGAGACGATCCTGCCCTTTGCCACCGAGGAGTCCTCGATCAGGCGCCGCGCTGGGTACATGTGGAGCAACCTCTGGGTCACACCGTACGACCCTGCCGAGCGGTACGCGGCCGGGGATTACCCCAACCAGCACGCCGGCGATGACGGACTGCCCAAGTGGACTGCGGCGGACCGGCCGATCACCGACACCGACGTGGTCGTCTGGTACGTCATGGGCCACAACCACCTGCCGAGCCTGGAGGACTGGCCGGTCATGCCGGTGGCCAGCATCGGGTTCACGCTGAAACCTTCTGGTTTCTTCGACCACAGCCCGGTCATGGATCTGCCGGAGTCATCCGCCTGTCACTGAGCCGAGTCGCTGCAGCCTGAGGATCAGGTCGTGGGGAACCTGGGACCGCGACTACGCAGTCCGATCTTCCCCCCAGACCTTCTCCGCTGGCGTGGGCCGTACCTCAGTCGATGCTGCCGCGGTCGAGGATCCATTCGGTGGGTTGTCCGGTGACCGCATGGATGTGGTCATAGTCGGAGTCGTAGTGCAGCACAGTCGCGCCGGCGGTCTCAGCGATCGCGGCGATGAGCAGATCTGGAAGCTTTGCCGCGCGGTGCAGGCCACGGTGTGCGAGCTCTTGCTGCACCTCCAGGGCCCGTTCGCCAGCAGCCGGAGTCAGCGGCAGACTCGGATAGGCTTGGGCTCGCGTGGCCGCCCACGCGTCGTACTCGGCCGGTCCGCGTGCGGAGTGCAGCAACTCGAGATCGACCAGCGGGCAGGTGCACAAGGCGTGGCCAGCAGCCAATCTTGCCTTTATCGCGGTGGCGACCTCGGCCCGACGGGCGATCCGGGACCACACACTGGTGTCCACCAGGACGGGCGTGGCCGGAGTGCTCACCGCTCCCACGCGTCGGCGCGCGCGGAGTCCAATTCGTCGGGCTCGGCCCAAGTACCCGCGCACATCATGTCGAGTTCACGACGCTGCGCTGCAGCCGCGACTGCCGCGCGGAGGGCCGCGGTGACAGTGTCCTTCTTAGTCCGCGTACCCAAGACCTCGCTGGCGGCCGTCAGCAGGTCGGGATCGACGTCCACCAGGGTTCGGCTCATAAGGCGATGATAGCTGACCTAGCCATCGTCAGTTGCGTTCCGCACGGCAATCTGCTGCACATTACGGCCGAACCGGATATCACGCGCTACGCGGCAAGCGTGGCAGCCGGCCTCGGAGTGGTGTCGTCTGGAGTCTGGAGTCGAGAGTACTGCGCCATCAGTTCCCTCGACCGACGGAGATGATCTCCGTCGAGTGGGGCTGTCGGGGCGGGGGTCTGGGGATCGATCAGCGCTTTCGGTACGCCGCGGTCGGTCACCCGCACGATCTCGCCGGAGGCTGCCTTGTCGAGAATCTCCGAAAGTCGGTCTTTGAGTTCGCGAACGCCCACGTCCATTGTGGCCATGCGCTGATTAGGCTCACGCGTACGCGACGGATAACGAGGGGAACCTGCCTTGCTCGATTCCGGATGGCTGCGCGGGCTTGGTCGGGATGGCCTG
>JBPCPI010000231.1:0-12770 GCA_050999295.1 Geodermatophilaceae bacterium
CGCCGGGTGGTGTCCTGGGGACGGTCGTCGAACGTCTTCCTGCGCAACGGTGCGCGCCTCTACCTCGACGTCGGGTCGCACCCGGAGTACGCCACGCCCGAGTGCGACAACCTGCGCGAGTTGGTCATCCACGACCGCGCGGGGGAGCGGATCCTGGAGGGCCTGCTGGTTGATGCCGAAGCACGGCTGCACGAAGAGGGCGTGACCGGCGACATCTACCTCTTCAAGAACAACACCGACTCGGCCGGAAACTCCTACGGCTGCCACGAGAACTATCTCGTCGGCCGGCACGGTGAATTCAGCCGACTGGCCGATGTGCTCATCCCGTTCCTGGTCAGCCGCCAACTGGTCTGCGGCGCCGGCAAGATCCAGCAGACCCCTCGCGGCGCGGTCTACTGCGTGAGCCAACGGGCCGAGCACATCTGGGAGGGCGTGTCCTCCGCGACCACCCGATCCCGCCCGATCATCAACACCCGCGACGAGCCGCATGCCGACGCGGAGAAGTACCGGCGGCTGCATGTGATCGTCGGCGACTCGAACATGAACGAGACGACGACGCTGCTGAAGGTCACCATCACCGACCTCGTGCTACGGATGATCGAAGCCGGAGTCGTGCTGCGGGACATGACATTGGAGAACCCGATCCGGGCGATCCGAGAGATCAGCCACGACATGAGCGGTCGTCGTCGGGTCCGGCTGGCCAACGGCCGCGAACTGTCCGGCCTGGAGATCCAGAGCGAATACCACGCCCGCTGCGCTGATTTCGTCGACAAGGAAGGCCTCGGAGGAGACCTGCTGGACATGCTCGAACTCTGGGGCCGGACCCTCAAAGCCGTTGACTCCCAGGATCTTTCGCTGATCGACCGGGAGATCGACTGGGCCACGAAGTATCAGCTGATCGAGCGCTACCGCGCCAGACACGACCTGCCGCTGTCCAGTCCCCGGATTGCCCAGTTGGATCTTGCCTACCACGACATCAACCGCGATCGCGGCCTGTACTACCTCCTGGACAAGCGCGGCGCGGTCAATCGGGTCTCCACCGACCTCGAGGTGTTCACTGCCAAGAGCGTCCCGCCGCAGACGACCAGGGCACGGCTGCGCGGGGAGTTCATCCGCCGGGCACAGGAGAAGCGTCGCGACTTCACCGTGGACTGGGTGCACCTCAAGCTCAACGACCAGGCGCAGCGCACCGTGTTGTGCAAGGACCCGTTCAAGGCCGTCGACGACCGCGTCGACAAGCTGATCGCGAGCATGTGATCTCAGCGGTCGAAGCTGGTCAGTCGGTCAGTAAGGACACAGCGTGGCGGCCAGCGGCAGCGGCGGCCAGGAAGTACCAGGGGTCCTCCGCCAGACCGCGGCCCATCGTGGACAGCGGCACCGGGCTGGCAGCCAATGCGTCCCGCAAACCCCGATCGGAGACGTAGACGATCCGATTGCGGCTCGGTTGCGCGGCGAGGTCATCCTCGACGCGGTCCCGGAGATCACGGGGCAGGCCCTCGGGCACGGCCAGGTCCAGACCGGAAAGGGCCACCTGCCCGAACGCGGTGAGGGAATGATGTGAGACCCCGCGATGACGCGAGCGGGGATCAGCGTCACTGATCCGCAGTGCCCCTACCGGCCGTCCCTCCAGGACCGCGGCGGCATTGGCGGCCTCACCGGCGGCCACGCCGGAGAATCCCCATGTGGTTCCGGTTCCGAGATTCCCCGGACCCTGACTCACGATCGCGATATCAGCGTCCAGTACGTGTTTGGCCGCCAGCAATCCGCTGTGCACAGTGACTGCCTCCAGGTCACCGCCGAGGGCTTGGCCGACGGTCACGGTGCCGACCAGTTCATCGGCCAGCGCCGACAGGATGCGGGAGAACCAGGCCACCAGTGCCCCCCCGTCCGTCATGACGTAGGCGACCTTGGCCTGTGGGCTGTCGAGTCGAATCCCGGTCAGGATGGCCGGCAGTGCTGAGTGCAGGTCAGCGATCACGACCGGCATCCCGTCCAGTGCCTCAGCATCGCGCAGCCTCTGGTGGTGCTCGGATTCCTCTTCGTCGACCCCCAACACCGTGACCTGCGTCGGGAGGTAACGACCCTTGACCAGGTGGCCCGGACCATCCTCGTCCGGTGGGAGGCGTGCGGGGATGGCAACGACAAGGGCATACCCGCCGGTGCCGAGGCCGAGAGTGAGCGCCGCGGTGTTCAGCAGCACCACCTCACCTGGTTCGGGGCGGCCGACGAGCTTCGGGTACGCCAGCGCCCGCATGGTCGCGCCGTCCACCACGACGTCCAGCTCGAGGGCGCCCGTCCATTCAGGTCCAGTCGCGGCCACCTCGCCGACACGCCAATCGATCATGGATGGGCACGTTATCCGAGAAGCGGCACTCAGTTAGCGTTACGGGGTGCCAACCCGTCGTGCAGAGCGTCTGGTGAACCTGGTGATCTGCCTTCTGGCGACCCGCCATTTCCTCACTGCCGAGCAGATTCGCCGGGTAGTGCCGGGCTATGAGCCAGACGATGGCACCGACCGGGCCAAGGAAGCCTTCAAGCGGATGTTCGAGCGGGACAAGGCTGAGTTGCGGGAGATCGGTGTACCGCTGGAGACCGGTCGTACGTCCGCATTTGACGATGAGGACGGATACCGCATCGCTCGGGTGGCCTACGAGCTGCCAGCGATCTCGCTGGCCGCGGACGAGGCTGCCGCGGTGGGCTTGGCGGCCCGGCTATGGCATTCGGCTGCCCTCGCCGGAGCCGCCGAGGGCGCCCTGCACAAGCTGCGCGCGGCCGGGGTGAGCCTTGACGAGCATGCGGCCGTACCGTTGGAGCCTCGGCTGGACTCCGGTGAGCCGGCTTTCGGCACCTGCTTCGCCGCCGCAGCCGAACGCCGGGAACTGCGCTTCGACTACCGACGTCCAGACGGCTCCGACGCGACCCAGCGCCGGATCCATCCGTGGGGTGTCGTGGCCAGACGCGGCCGGTGGTATGTGGCCGGCTATGACCTTGATCGCGAAGCACCCCGCGCCTTCCGGCTGAGCCGGTTCGCGGGCCGACCCAAGGCCATGGGGCCGGCCGGCGCCTTCGAACGGCCCGAGGACTCCGATCTCGTGGCCATGGTCGCCTCAGCTACTCCCGCCAGCGAGGTCACGGCACGGATCCGCTTACGGCCAGGCGCGGCGGAGGGTTTGCGTCGGGCAGGTAAGGCATCGGCCGACGACCCCGACTTGATCGAGATCCCGCTCTCGGATCTGCAGGCGCTGGCCGACCGGGTCACCAGCTTCGGCCTCGACGCGTTCGTCGAGGAGCCTCCGGCGCTGCGCGAGGCGGTCATCAGGCGCCTGCGCCGACTGGCCGCGATGAGCGATGCTCCCGCGGAGTCTGCGGCCCCCCTCCAGGACAGCAGCGCATGACCGCCAGCGCGGACCGAGTGCCTCGCCTGCTGGCGCTCATCCCGTACCTCCAGGCACACCCCGACATCGAAATTAGCTCGGCCGCAAGAGATTTCGGCATCACGTCCGATGAACTGCGGGAGGACCTCAACCTGCTGTGGATGTGCGGGTTACCGGGTCACGGTCCGGGCGACCTCATCGACTTGTCGTTCGATGATGACCACGTGGCGGTGACTTTCGACGCGGGGATGAGTCGGCCGTTGCGGTTGACCACTCACGAGGCGGTTGCGCTGATCGTGGCGTTGCGGACGCTGGCCGCCACCCCCGGTCTGATCGAGCAGGACGCCGTCAGCCGGGCACTGGCCAAGATCGAGCAGGCCGCCGGGTCCCAGGCCCAAGCCGCCGCGGCGGTCACCGTCGCCGTCGACGGGCAGGACGCCCGCCTCGTCGTCCTTCGTCGCGCACTCGAGGCGGGGCAGGCGGTCCATCTGACCTACTACTCCGCCGGCCGAGACGCGCGGACCGAGCGGACCGTCGACCCGATGCGTCTGCTCCTGGTCGATGGGCACTGGTATCTCGAGGCCTGGTGCCGCCGAGCAGAAGGTGTTCGGATGTTCCGCCTGGACCGGATCGAGGAGCTCGCCCAGCTCGACGAGCCCTCCCGGCCGCCCTCCGAGGTTGCCCCACGGGACATCTCGGGCGGGCTGTTCCTGCCGTCTCCCGGCGACATCGAGGTTCGGCTCCGGCTGCTTCCCTGGGCGCGCTGGGTCGCTGACTACTACCCCTGCCAGAGTGTTGTCGAGGACGGCGACGGGCTGCTGGTCACCCTGCGTTCGTCGGAGACGACCTGGGTACGGCGGCTGGTGGCTGGTCTCGGGGGCGCGGCACAGGTGCTGGACCCGCCGGCACTGGCGGCCGAGGTGGCCGAGGAAGCACGGCTGGCGCTGGCCGCGTACGACACGCCCGGCAGCGGCCAGGAGATGGCCTAGGTTGCGCACATGATGCTGATCGTCTGGATCGTCGTCGGCGTCGGCGCGCTGCTGTTTCTCGCCGTTCTCGGCTTCGGCCTGTTCGGGCAGGTGAAACGACTACTCGATGCCTTCGCCGACGCGCAGACCGCGATGGCGCCACACGTCGAGGAACTCACCGACGGCATCCGCAGAGCCCAGACGCTGCGAAACCAGCTTGGCACCGAGACGACGCGCGGCCACGGACGGCACGCGTAGACTCGGGTCACTACTGCGACAGGAGAAGCCATGGGACCCCTCGAGATCGGGTTGATCGTTCTCGCCATCCTGCTGTTGTTCGGGTACAAGAAGCTCCCGGACGCCTCCCGCTCGCTCGGCCGCTCCATGCGCATCTTCAAAGGCGAGATGAAGGGCATGCAGGACGACGACGTACGCACCAAGGCCGAAGCCGAGACCGTCCGCGGTCAACTGCCCACGACGCCTCCGGTCGCACCCCCGGCGACTTCGCCCCCTCCGGTGTCCGCAGAGCCCTCCCAGGTCAAGCCGTACCCGGAGTTCGAGAAGCCGCGCTGAACCCACCAACACTCCTTCGGCGGTCTCTGCCGACCAGCAACGCGATGCGCGAGCCATCGTCCGCTGAACATTCCGTCGAGCAGAGAGCTCTGATCCGGTGACCGGCCCGCCGAAACGCCCGCTACGCAGCCGTTTTCGGCAGTGGCGTCAACGGGACAATGCCGAAGCGACGATGAGTTTGGTCTCGCACCTGCGGGAACTTCGCAATCGCCTGATCAAGGCCTTCGTCTTCATCTTCCTCGGCGCTGTGGCGACCTTCATCTGGTACAACAACGGGCTGCTCGACTTCATCAAGGCGCCCTACTGCGACCTTCCCAGTGACCTGCGGTTCAAGGTCGAAGGCCAAGAATGCACGTTGATTGTCACCGACGTTCTGGGCGGCTTCCTGCTCCGCCTGAAGGTGTCCTTCATCGGCGGGATCATCCTGTCCTCGCCGTTCTGGCTCTACCAGCTGTGGGCCTTCGTCACGCCGGGCCTCAAGCGCAACGAGAAGCGCTACACGGTCATCTTCGTAGGTCTTTCCAGCCTGTTGTTCGCCGGCGGGACCGTGCTGGCCTACCTAACCCTGCGCAACGGCCTGAAGCTGCTCCTGGGGATCGCGGGGGAGGGGGTGACCCCGCTGTTGACCGCGCCGGAGTACGTGGGGTTCGTCGTTCTGCTCCTGACCGCCTTCGGCATCTCGTTCCAGGTGCCGCTGATCGCCCTGATGCTGAATTTCGTCGGCGTTCTGTCCTACGAGCTGATGGCAAAGAGCCGGCGTTGGGCGTTCTTCCTGACCCTGGTCTTCGCCGCGTTCATCACGCCGACCCAGGACCCGTTCACGATGCTGGCGATGGCCGGCCCGATGATCCTGCTCTTCGAAGGCGCTATCCAGGTGGCCCGGGTCCTCGACAAGAGACGGGCCAAGCGTGACGCCATTGCCGGCTTCCATGATGTCGGTGACGACGAGGCCTCGCCGCTGGACGCCTCGCCGTCGAGACTTGACGATCAGCCGGCGCTCGACCCGCCGTCGTCGGTCACGGACCCGGCGCCGACCCAGGACGTGCTGGGTGACAAGCGGGGTCCCGGTCCGGGGCCGGCTCGCTAGCTTATGCCAAGCCAGGATGTCACCGTGCTGGTCAACCCGCGCGCGGGTCGCGGAAGGGCGATCGGTACGGCGGAGCAGGTCGCGGCTGTGCTCCGCAGCAGCGGCGTGGCCGTCACTGTGCCAACCGTCGGATCCGCGCCGGCCATGCGCACGATCGCCGGCGAGGCTGTGCAGCGCGGTGATGCCGGCGTCGTGGTGATCGGCGGGGACGGGATGTGTCACCTCGCCGTACAGGAACTGGCCGGTTCGCCGACGGCGCTGGGCATCATCCCTGCAGGTACTGGCAACGACTTCGCCACCGCGCTCGGACTTCCCGGCGACCTCACCAGTGCCGCGACCTGCATCGCGGAGGCACTGTCCACAGGTGGCTATCGCAGCGTCGACCTCGCGCGTTGCGGGAATCAGTGGTGGGCCAGTGTCCTGTGCGCGGGATTCGATTCGGCGGTCAATGACCGCGCGAACCGGATGCGTTGGCCGCACGGCCCGCGCCGGTACGACCTGGCCCTGCTGGCCGAGTTGGCCAGGCTACGGGCCGTCCCGATGACCCTCGGAATGGACGACCGACAGGTGGACGTACTCGCGACTCTGGTGGCGGTCGGCAACACCTCCACCTACGGCGGCGGCATCCCGATCTGTCCGCAGGCCGACCCTCAGGACGGGCTGCTCGACGTCACCGTCGTCGGCCGGATCACCCGGCGCCGCCTGATCCGCGTCACGCCGACCCTGCGCCGCGGCCAGCATCTGGCGCACCCGTCCGTCACCTCCTACCGCGCCCGGGCGGTTTCCTTGAGCACAATGGCGGAGCCTCCGGTGACCGCATACGCCGACGGGGAGCCGATCTCGGCCCTGCCGGTAACCGCGGTCTGCCAACCCGGCGCGCTGCGCCTCCTGCAAAGTCGCTGTTAGGTCCGCGCAAGAGGAGGCAGTTCGCGTCACATATTCGGACGTAGCACCCGTCCACGAAAACCAGCGTCATAGCCTTGCGGTGTGGCCACCCATGCGGATAACCACGCCCGAGCACGTGAGCGGGCGGCCTTCCCGCAGCTGACCGAGTTCGCCGCCGACATCGGGTTCGACCTCGACCCGTTCCAGATCGAGGGCTGCCGGGCGCTGGAGGACGGCCACGGTGTCCTGGTCGCAGCCCCCACCGGGGCGGGCAAGACCGTGGTTGGCGAGTTCGCCGTACATCTCGCCCTCAGAGCCGGGCGCAAATGCTTCTACACCACGCCGATCAAGGCGCTGTCCAATCAGAAGTACAACGACTTGATCCGCCGCTACGGGCGGGAGCAGGTCGGACTGCTGACCGGTGACCGGACCGAGAACGGGACCGCACCGATCGTCGTCATGACCACTGAGGTCCTGCGCAACATGCTCTACACCGGATCCGGCGCGCTTGCCGGGCTGGGGTTCGTCGTGATGGATGAGGTGCACTACCTCGCCGATCGCTTCCGCGGGGCGGTATGGGAGGAGGTGATCATCCACCTGCCCGCCTCGGTAGCCCTGGTGTCCCTGTCTGCCACGGTGAGCAACGCCGAGGAGTTCGGCGCCTGGTTGGTCGCCGTCCGCGGGAACACCGTGGTCGTGGTCAGCGAGGACCGGCCGGTCCCGTTGTGGCAACACATGATGATCGGTACCCAACTGTTCGACCTGTTCGCCGTTCGCAGACGTCCGGGCGGTGCGGCGAGACCCGTGCTGAATCCACAACTGGAGCAGGCCGTACGCAATGCGCAGACCGGGCTGTGGTCGACCGAGACCCGAGGGCGGGGCTCTGGTCGCGACCGGAACCGAAACGGCGGGTACGAGCGGCGCCAGCCGTGGCGGCCACCGCACCGCGCCGACGTGCTGGCTCGACTCGACCGGGACGGATTGTTGCCGGCGATCACTTTCATCTTCAGTCGAGCGGGTTGCGATGCCGCAGTCGTCCAGGTCCTGCGTAGCGGACTACGCCTGACCACCGATGAGGAACGTGAGCAGATCACGGCCATCTTCGACGAACACTGCGCCGACCTGCCGGACGAGGATCTCGCCATCCTGGGCTACTGGGAATGGATCGAGGCACTACGGGCGGGGGTCGCGGCTCATCACGCAGGACTCATCCCCGCGTTCAAGGAGACGGTGGAAGAGCTGTTCGTGCGCGGTCTGGTGAAGGCGGTCTATGCCACCGAGACCCTGGCCCTGGGCATCAACATGCCGGCGCGCTCTGTCGTGCTGGAGCGGCTCAACAAGTGGAACGGTGACCAGCACGCTCCGTTGACGGCGGGGGAGTACACCCAGCTGACCGGGCGAGCCGGGCGACGGGGAATCGACATCGACGGTCACGCCGTCGTGCTGTGGTCCCCGGAGGTCGACCCGGCGGCAGTCGGAGGGCTGGCCGCTACGCGCACGTACCCCTTGCGGTCCTCGTTCGCACCCTCCTACAACATGGCGGCCAACCTCGTCTCCCAACTCGGACGGGTGGCGGCGCGGGAGCTGCTCGGGTCCTCCTTCGCGCAGTTCCAAGCCGACCGTGATGTCGTCGGACTGCACCGCAGAGCGGCCAACAACCAGCAGACTCTTGCCGAGTACGCGCCCGGTTCGTCCTGCGAGCGCGGCGATTTCGCGTCCTACGATGCACTGCGCACCGAGTTGAGCAAGCGCGAGGCCGAACTCTCCCGTGCGGGCGCGCAGCGCAGCCGCGCAGATGCCCTCCGGGCGCTGGAACAGCTCCGGGTCGGGGACGTCATCCGCGTCCCGCAGGGTCGCCGCCAGGGTCTGGCTGTGGTCCTGGATCCAGGTATCTCTCCGTTGTCCGATCCGCGGCCCCTGGTCCTCACTGAGCAACGCTGGGCGGGACGGTTGAGTGGCAGCGATTTCCCCACTCCCGCGCGGCCCTTGGCGAGGATCAGAGTGCCGACGAACTTCAATCACCGAAGCCCTGTAGCTCGACGTGATCTCGCCTCCAGTCTGCGCACGGCCCGTACCGAATCCGATCTTGGCGCCCGCCAGATCACCGCCCGCCGCCGTCGAGGGGCTGCCGACGTCGCGGACATCGCGGGCCTGCGGGCGCAGCTGCGCGCGCACCCCTGTCACAACTGCCCCGACCGTGAGGAGCACGCCCGGTGGGCTCGGCGCGCCAGCCAGTTGCAGCGCGAGGTCGACGGCCTCAATGCCCGCATCGAGGAGCGCACTGGCTCGATCGCCCGCGCGTTCGACCGAATCTGCGAGCTGCTCACCCACCTGGGCTATCTGACCGGCAAGGCGCCGCCCGATGCGTTGTCCGACGCTGGCCGCGGGCTGACCCGGATCTGGAGTGAGACTGATCTGGCCACGGCTGAATGCCTTCGCGAGGGGGTCTTCGACGGACTCGGGCCGGCAGAGCTGGCCGCCTGCGTGTCTGCCCTGGTCTACGAAGCCCGTCGGGATGTCGTGGCCGCCTGGGTTCCGCCGTCACCGCTGCTCGGTGAACGGCTGGCCGACATGCAGGAGGTCACCGCAAGATTGCGTGCCTTGGAGTCGGAGTTCGGACTGGCACTGACCCGGGAACTGGACCCGGGATTCGTCGGGGCAACCGTGCGGTGGGCGCGCGGGCGGTCCTTGGACAGCGTGCTGCGCTCCGCGCGCGATGACGGCACGGAGCTGACTGGCGGGGATTTCGTCCGTTGGATGCGTCAACTCATCGACTTGCTGGGGCAGTTGGCCCGAGTGGGCGAGCTGTCCGGCGCTGTCCCACCCCAGCCAAGGCAGTTCCCGGCTTCGCCTGGCCGCTCGGCCCCACCCCAGCCAAGGCAGTTCCCGGCTTCGCCTGGCCGCCGGCGAGATTGCGTAGCGCCGTCCAATCGTGGGGTCGCCGGTGTGGCCGCGCGAGCGGTCACCGCGTTACGTCGTGGCGTGGTGGAGGCGGGGGATCTATCGGTGGTACACAATGTGTGAGCCCGCGAACCTGCACCGACCCGATCAGAGGAGCACCGATGACCTACCCACCCCAGGGCGGCGGCGAACAGCCGAACGGATCTTCTGATTCCGTGCAATCGCCCACCGACGGTCAGCAGTCGGGTTGGGGTAAACCGACACCCCCTGGCAACCAACCGGAGCAGGCGCAGCGCTCGGACCAGGAGCAGCAGGAGCGGTCGGAGCAGCCGGAGCGGTCGGAGCAGCCGGCGCGGTCGGAGCAGCCGGAGCGGTCGGAGCAGCCGGAGCGGCCGGAGCAGCCGGAACGCTCGGAGCAGCCGGAACGCTCGGAGCAGCCGGAGCAAGCTCAGGCCGCACCCGCCGGGCAGGGCGCGTCAGCGGCCGAGTGGAGCCAACCAACAGCAGCAGAGGCTGACGACCGGGCCTCGTCGGGCTGGGGTCAGTCCTCCAGCCCGGAGAAGCCGGCCGCCCCGCTGCCCTCGTCGGGTGCACCCGCTCCCTCCGGCTGGGGGCAACCATCCGGTGCTTCGGCGCCGCAGGCTCCCTCGTCGGCGGAGCCGTCTTCATCAGGGTGGGGCCAACCCTCGACTCCAACCTCCTCCTCGCCGTACTCCACGCCCGCGATCCCGCCGTCGACCAGGCCGGCCGCCGCCCCCTGGAGTGAACCATCCAGCCCTGCGCCCCCGCCGAGTCCCTCGCCGGCCCAGCAGTCTTCTTCGGGTTGGGGTCAGCCGTCCGCTTCGGCCATGCCGACACCTCCAGTGGGCCAGCAGTCCTCGTCGGGTTGGGGTCAGCAGTCCGCTCCGGCAGCCCCGGCTACCCCATCCGGTTCAGGTGCTACGCCGGTGAGCGGCGAGCATGCCTCGCCTGGGACTGCCCAGCAGTCCGCATCCGGATGGGGCCAGCAGCCCCCGGCGGGCCAGCAGCCCCCGGCGGGCCAGCAGAGCTCGTCTGCGTGGGCTGGGTCCGGCCCGGCCAACCCAGGGCCCGGTTACTCGGGCACCGCTGCGCCGACTCAACAGTTCGGCACCGGCAGTGCTGGTGCTGGGCAGAGCCCGCCCGGGGCGTACGGCAGCGACTACCCGACCCAGCAGTACGGCGCAGGCCAGTCGTCAGCGTCCGGTTTCGGTGCCGTGGCAGGCCCGAGCCCGACTGGATACGGCCAGCAGAGCCAGCAGTACGGGGGTCAGGGCAGCTACGGCGCTATCCCGGCTCCCTCGGGGTACTCCCCTCAGGGCGGCAGTCCTCAAGGTCAACAGCAGTACGGAAGCCAGACCGGCTATGGCGCTGCACAGCAGCAACATGGCTATCCCGGCCAGCCAGGACCCGGCCAGGGATACGGCGGCGGCTACCCGAGCGCGCCGGCCAAGAAGCGCAACACCGGTTTGATCGTGACCCTCGCCTTGGTCGGGGTGCTGGTCCTGGCCTTGGCGATCCTGCTTCCTACCGTGATCCTGAACAAGACCGTGCTCGATCAGGCAGCGGTGCAGAACGATGTCGGTGCCCAGTTTGAGGATCAAGAGGGTGTGGGCGTCAATCTGACATGTCCTGCGGACATGGAGGTCGAGGTCAGCAGGACCTACGAGTGCACGGGCACGACCGATGATTCCGAGGACGTCACGCTCGTCATCGAAATCACTGACGAGGACGGCAACTACACCTGGCAGGAGAAGCAGTAGCCCAGCCGACCTGCCGGATCTGGTCCTCAGGGCCAGCCGAGTGCCTCACGAAGTCGGTTGACCGCTGACTGCAGCCCCCATCTGGTGGCCAACTCGGCAAGCCGGTCGGGATCGTCCGGTGCGGCCGGAACCTTGGCCGTCACGTCGGGCAGTGGGCAGTCCCGGCGGACCAGGACGACCTGGGGAGCGACCGCGAGATAGTCGGCGGCGGCGGCCAACTTGCGCAGCACCCCGGGGGTGAGCGCGCCGGTCGGTGTAGCCCGGCCGCGGGCCGCGTCGATGATGCCGTCCACCGACCCATAGGCCACGATCAACGCTGCAGCTGTCTTGTCGCCGATGCCCTTGACCCCGGGGAGTCCGTCGCTGGGATCGCCGCGCAGAACGGCGTAATCGGCGTAGGACCTCCCGGGAATGCCGTACTTCGCGGTGATCCAGGCTTCGTCGACCGTCTCGAGATTGCCCAAGCCCTTGGCGGTGTAGAGCACCCGGACCGGCTGGTCATCGCGGACGAGTTGGAACAGATCCCGGTCCCCGGTGACCACGTCGACCGGCCCATCGGCCCGGGTGGCCAGCGTGCCGATCACATCGTCGGCCTCGAAACCGGGGGAGCCCAAGCGAGCGATGCCCGCAGCCTGCAGCAGATCGGCGATGATCGGCACCTGATGTCCGAGACCGTCGGGGGTGTCTCCGAGTTCAGGCTCGTCGTCGACTACTCGATGGGTCTTGTAGGACGGAATGGCATCGACCCGGAAGGCCGGTCGCCAATCGTCATCCCAGCAGGCGACCAGTTCGGCGGGACGGCGAGTCCGGACGAGAGTCGCGATCGCATCGAAGAAGCCTCGCGCGGCATTCACCGGCAGCCCGTCCGGAGAGACGACGGTGTCCGGCACGCCGTAGAACGTCCGGAAGTACAGGCTGGCCGAGTCCAGCAACATGAGGCTCACAGCATCACTACGTGCTCCGCACGTGCGCGCACTCCGGGCGCTGTGCTCGCTGCGCTCCTCCACTCAACCTCGTGCGCTTCGTGCACCGGTCGGTCCGCTCCTCGAGCCTGTTGCAAAATTGGCGTGTCTCCTGATTGTGGGTCTTCGGTAGCGGGATACTTGGTCATGGCTAAGGGTTTTCGTCCGGTGGATCGTGATCAGCGGTTTCTGTTGCCGCCGGATATGCGGGAGTGGCTGCCGGCCGGTCATCTGGTGTG
>JBPCPI010000175.1:0-7025 GCA_050999295.1 Geodermatophilaceae bacterium
CGAGCGCCGCACCGATCAGCAGTCCCGGTGCCCATACCTGGATCTGAGTGAGGCTTCCCAGGTCGATGGTCAGGCCCAACGCCAAGAAGGCCACGATCTCGCTCAGGCTGGCCAGCGCGGAGTGGAAGCGTTCGATCTCACCCTTGTAGGGCGCTCTGGCGTCCCCGAGCAGAAGGCCGGCGACGAAGACGGCCAGGAAGCCTGAGCCGGAGAGCACGGTGGCGGCGCCGAAGATCACCAACGCTCCGGTGAACGTACGGAGCGGGTAGAGCCCCTCATCGGGCAGGGCGACACGTCGCATGAAGGCCAGGAGGGTGCGCCCGCCGAGCACGCCCACAGCCGTTCCGACTGCCATCTGCAATGCGAAGTCGACACCCACGTCCGCGAGGGCGCCGGCGCTCACCCCACCCGCGCTCAGCAGACCTGCCATGAGCGCGATGCCGACGGGGTCGTTCGCGCCCGACTCGCCCTCGAGGATGGTCCCGCTACGCCCAGCCGGCTCGCGCTGGCCGAGCACGGAGAACACCACCGCAGGATCGGTAGGAGCCACTGCGGTGCCCACGAGCAACGCAACCCACCAGTCCAGTCCGAGGGCGACGTGGGCGAGTGCCGCCAGGGCAAGTGTCGTCAGGAACGTGCCGAGGACCCCAGCGCTCAGCACCGGACCTGCCGCTGTGCGCAACCGCGGCCAGCCGATACGCATGCCGCCGTCGAAGAGGATGACGGCAAGCGCCAACGTCACCAGGCGCTCGATCGATTGGTGAGGGACGTCTTGCAGGTCGGGGCTGAGATGGGTAGCGAGCGCGGCCGCTGCCAGGAAGAACAGCGGGGTGGGCACCGGCACCCTTTGGATCAAACGGTTGGAGACCACCGCCACCAGGCCGATCGCGGCACTGAGGAGGACCAGGGCGCCGAACGTGTCCAGGTCATTCATCGCAGCAGTCGCTAGCGTCGTGGATCGGCATCCCCCGACGCTACCCTTGTCCCAGCGAGATCAGTCCGCGAGGACGGCCGTTGATCGCATCAGAGCAGGCGGGAGACTCGGCGGATCCGGTGCAGCGCGAAGCCCTGGGTCCGGTCGGTGCGATGGTCGTGTGCGGTCAACCAGCCCGCGTCGACCCGCAGCGGGTCCACGATCCGTTCACTGAGCGAACCCGCTTGGTCCATGTAGGCCAACCACACACTGCTACCGCTGTGCGCCGCTTCCCGCAGCGCAGTCTGCATCTCCAGCGCCGACTCGACACGGTAGCGGCCGGAATCTTGTGGTCGTTGCGCCGCTGCCCGGTCACCGGCCCGGACGGCAGCGACGACGGTCTGCGCCTCGAGTGCGCTCACCGCCACCCGCAGGGGAGGGGCGGGCCGGCGTGACGTGCTGCCGCGACGAGCGGTCGACTTTCGCGGTGTGGATCCGTCCGGCGACTCGGCCACCGGAGCGTGCCCGCACTCTCGCAGCCGATCGAGCACCAGGTGCGCGGCGCAACCGGTGACCACCACCGTCGGGGCGATTCGGTGCAGCCCGAGGTCGGCCAGTGCCGCGTCGACCAGCAGAGCGTCGATCTCGGTCACGTCGTCGCTGCGCAGGTAGCTGCGCAGGCTGCCGACTCGAAGCCGACCGTGCCTGCGGGCGGCGTCGTCGATGAGGTAGGTCAACGGCTGCGGGACGGGAGTCGAGGAGTGGGCAGCGAGGAACGTGTGCACCTGCTCGGCCGGCCAGCCGGTGTCGAGCGCCCGCCGGATCGAGCTGGCGGAGAAGCGGTAGACGGTGGCCCCACCGCGAGACTCGACGTCGCCGAGCAACGACAGCGTCACTGCCAGGTTGCGGCGCAACGGCCCCGGTGCGATTGCGGTCAGGTCCGCCTGCAGCACGACGCTGTCTACCCTGGCCGGCAGCAGAGGTTCGAGGACCGGAGTGGGATCGCGGCCGGCGAGCAGCTCGGCACCCGATTGGGACAGCACTCCGAGTGCCGTGAGGCCGAGCCAGCCGGCCTCGCAGAGCGAGGCTCGCACCATGCGGTCGCGGACAGGTGTTCGACGGGGGCGGTGCCAAGCCACCCAAGCAACGACAGCGTCCTCGTCCGAGCGCCGTGGCCGAGCCTGGGCCAGGGCAGTCACAGTCAGCCTGCGAAGGTCTACGGTCGAGCTCTGCTCCAGCCCAGGGGACAGTGCGTTCGTCACCCGGTCACGCTCGTCCCGCTGGCCGACCAGGTGCGCGGCGCGGGGCGTTGCCAACCAGGCAGTTGCCAGCTCTCGCCAGCGAGTGGCAACTCCTCGGTCTGGCCAAGCTTCGGCTGCTGCCGTCGGGAGCCAAACGTCGTTTCGGAAGTCACCGGCTCGGGCGAGTAGACCGGCGATGGCTGCCAGCTCGATCAGGAACCCCGCCTGCGCCTCGGTCATGTCGAGTCGGGACGCGACCACGCGCACCTCGCGTACGCCGACCCCACCGCTGCTGCGCAAGACGGCCGGTGGTCGGTCCATCCATGCATCGAGCAGCGCCTCGACCTGGCGTACCACGTCCGCGGCAGTGCCCGCCGCTGTGGTGTCAACGATGGCAGGGTCGGCTCTATCACCGGCCAGCTCGGGTGGCTCGGCCGTGAGGACCCCCTCGTCGGCGCGCATCGGGGCGAGGACGTGGCGCACCGATCGAACCAGCTGCAGCGACGAGGCGGAGCCCCACACCAGCGCCAGCTGTTTCAGCGAGTCGACGGCCGGCTCGACGCTGGCCCGCTCGACGCTGGCCCGATCGGTGGCGACGGCGCGGTGCACCGACTCCAGGGCAACGGGCGGATCAAGACCGCTCAGGGCGAGCAACACCATGAGCTGCAACGAGTCGAGCAGGGCCACCGTCTGGCGTACCGACGCCTCGTCGCCGACCCGCGACGCGAGCTGAGTCATGTCGACCGGCGCCGGACGCGCCAGGTCGGGACGCGCCAGCAGCAGGTGGGACAGCGCATCGTCGTCACGTGCGCGCAGGTCCTCCGCAAGGGTGCGCGGCACCCGGCCAGAGGTATTTCCGACATCGGTCATCGCCGCCACGGTAATCTGCGTCGCGACGTAGAGGGGGCAGTCGTTGGCCGTCATCGAGGCGCGGAGCCTGAGCAAGGCCTATAGCGGCAAGCCGGCGGTCGTCGACCTGTCGTTCACGGTGGAACCCGGCAGCGTGACCGGCTTCTTAGGCCCCAACGGATCGGGCAAGTCGACCACCATGCGGCTGATGCTGGGTCTGGACAACGGAGCCGGTGTCACCACGTTCGATGGGACGACGTTCCGCGACCTGACGGCGCCGATGCGCCAGGTGGGTGCCCTGCTGGAGGCGAAGCCGTTTCACCCCACCCGCAAGGCCCGCAACCACCTCCGGATGCAAGCCGCCGCCAACAACATCCCGGACTCTCGCGTGGACGTGGTGCTGGACCTGGTCGGGCTGAGCTCGGTGACCACCAACAAGCCGAAGAACTTCAGCCTCGGGATGGGGCAACGGCTCGGCATCGCTGCGGCACTGCTCGGCGACCCGCACACGCTGATCCTCGACGAGCCTTCCAACGGGCTGGACCCGCAAGGCATCAACTGGTTGCGGAACCTGCTCAAGTCGCTCGCCTCACAAGGGCGTTCGGTGTTCGTCTCGAGCCACCTGCTGTCGGAGATGGCGCTACTCGCCGATTCGCTGGTCGTCATCGGCCGGGGTCGCCTCATCACCAGCGGGCCGGTCGCCGACTTCATCTCCGCCAGTGCCCGGACCAGCGTCGTCGTGCGCACCCCCGACATGACGACCCTCGGGCCGGCCCTGGCCGGTCGCGGTGCGCATGTCGTCACGGCCGCCGATGGCTCGTACTCGGTCACCGGAGTCAGCCAGGAGCAGGTCGGCGACATCGCGCACCAGGTCGGGGCCCGGTTGCACGAGCTGGTGACGCAGCATGCGACGTTGGAGGAGGCGTTTCTCGAGGCGACCGGGATGTCGCAGGAGTTCATCGGCTACGAACCGCCCGGCAGCCAATGACCGCGGCGCTGAAGTACGAGTGGCGTCGACTGTGGACTATTCGTTCGACCTACTGGCTGATTGGGGGGACCCTCGTACTGCAGTTGGTTTTCTGCATGATTGCGGCTGCGAATGCGTCGCCGATCGAGACGATCTTCGACGCCGAGGAAGTGGTCAGCGCCGTCGTCAGCCTCGGCGCATCGTACGGCGTCTCGCCGCTGTTCAGCGCCTACATCATCGGCCTGCTCGGTGTCTTCTCGTTCGGTCACGAGTACCGCTACGGGATGATCCGCGCGACGCTCACTGCGGTTCCGGATCGGGCCGCAGTCTTCCTGGCCAAGGCGCTGACGACGGCTGCGCTGGCGGCCGTGCTGGCCTTTGCCTGTGCTCTGATCGGGCTGCTCGCCGCCGCGATCTTCGTCGACACCCAGGGCGCGATGAGCAGCGCGGGAGTCTGGGAGGTCGTCTTGGGCCTGGTGCTCTACACGACGCTGTTCGGCCTGTGCGGCATGGCGACCGCGGCGATCGTCCGGAATCAAACCGGCGCGGTGGCGCTGATGCTGTTGGTTCCGTCGGTGATCGAGTCCGTCATCCGACTGCTGCTGATACTGGTCTCGCAAGGAGGCAGCGACGCCAACGAGCTGGCGCGGTTCCTGCCCTTCGACGCCGGCTCGCAGATGTTCGCGCGGCCCGCGGCCGACGTGATCACCGATATGTTCGGTTACGATCCGTTCGGGCCCGTCGGAGGGGGACTCGTGCTCACACTTTTCGCGGCCGTCCTCATCGCCGCTGGCGCCGTGCTCTTCTCTTCTCGCGATGCCTGACGAGGAGGAGCTCGACGTTCGGTACGCCCCGCGTGCCGACGGGCAACCCGACCCCGGCGAGATCGTCTGGGCCTGGGTGGCGTACGAGGACGATCCGGAGCGCGGCAAGGACCGCCCGGTGCTCGTCGTCGGCTGCGACGGCCCCAGACTGTTGGGGCTCATGCTCACCAGCAAGGACCACGACCGTGACGCCGGCGATGAGGCACGGTTCGGGCGCTACTGGGTCGACGTCGGGACCGGTGACTGGGATTCCGCGCGCCGGCCGAGCGAGGTGAGGGTGGACCGGGTGCTGCGGCTCGACCCGGCGGAGGTGCGCCGCGAGGGAGCCGCGTTGCAGCGCAGCCGGTTCGACGCCGTAGTGGCCGAGATGCGCCGCCATCAAGTCGTGTGACGATCCGCCTGATCTGGCGTGCCGATCCGCCTGATCTGGCGGGCACACGCCACCAAATGGGGCGGATGGGCCCGCCAAACGCGGCGGATCGGCGTGAGCCTGTCAGGCGAAGCGTTCCAGGGCGAGTACCTGCAACTCCCCCATGGAGAAGCCGAGAACGGCGCCGACGGTAATCAGTATCCACTCGTCGGCCTGGAAGGCCGGACGGATCAGCTGCTCGAACTCCTCGTCGGTCAGCTGACGCATCTTGCGTACGAGAGTTGCCTTGATGTCGAGTGCCTCGGCGGTGTAGTCCTCGACATAAGCCAGCGTCGTGGGCAGGCGCTCCATCACCTGCTCGGCAACGGCTCGTTTGATGTCTTGGTAGTGGGAGCTGCCTACGGCGAGGACGACCAACGGGCGTGCCACGCCGGCCTGCACGTCCACCGCTCGCTGGACGTGGCGCTGCACCATCGCGAACACCCGATCGGCGAGGGGCCCGTGCAGCAACGCCTCGAACAAGTTGTGCGGCGTGATGAGTTCTTGGGCGATCAGTGCGGCGTACCTCTCGGTCACCCTTTCCCGCCGGGCGAGGAACAAGCCCTGCCAGCGAAGCCAGCCGAACCCACGCGGCTGCTTGGGGTAGAAGATCAGCTTCAAGGCCAACCAGTCGGTGAACCAACCGGTGAACGCGCCGAAAAGGGGCAGGATCCACGGGCTGTGCGTCAAGGCCCAGGTGAGCGCCTGCACACACCCGATGGCGAAGCCGAACCAGATTCCGGAGCGGGCGATGAACCGGAACTCCTCCTCACCAGCCTCGGCGAAGATGCGGTTGAGCAGATGCTTGTCGCGGACCAAGTTGGTCACGACCATTGTCTTGAGGTCAAAGACCTGGTCGACGTCGGCCCGGATGTCGCGCAGCAGGTCCGCGATCACTTCCGGCGCCTCCGCCTGGATGCGCCGGATCAACAGCAGCCGGGAGGATTCGGGCAGCGTCTCCCATAGGCCCGGCTGGAACTGCGCCATCACTTCGCGGGTGATCTCGTCCACCGTGGACAGCAGCGGCGCCTCGAGCTCGGCGGCCACTTTGTCCGGGTCAAGCCGATCCAAGATGTCTCGCGGCCCGATCAACTTGGTCGTGATCAGGTCGCAGGCCACCGCCGCCATCCTCGCGGCACGGCGGGGGATGACGCCCTGCCAGCCGAACGGGCCCCACCCCCGGTACTCCAGTGGCTCGAACATCATCCGGATCGCCAGCAGCTTGGTGACGTACCCGATGAGCGCCATGAACAGCGGCATCGCGACGTAGACCCACCAGCCGTCGGGCAGCGCCATGGGTCAGGACTCGCGGCCTGGAGGACTGCGCAGAGCCCGCTGGGGTGACGAGCAGGCGTCCAACAGGGTGTGACCGAGCGCGGTCAGTAGCAGGCTGCGCCGCACGATGCGGCTGTGGCCGCCGGCGTCGCTTTCGGCCTGTCGGACGCCCGTCTCGGTCAGCAAGATCTCATACCCGTCGCCCAGCAACGCCGACTCCGGGCCCACGCTGACCAAGCCCAGCATCTTCAGGTGACTCAGGTACGCGGGCACCGCATCGGGGAGGGCGACGCCCGCCGCCCGGCCGACGCTGGACGCGTTCTCCAACACGGCGGGGCCGGGCGTACCGAAGTGGCCGCGCATGCAGACATGAATGACCGGGTAGCACGTGCCGTCGGACAGGGCTGCCAGGATGCGCGCCTCGTCAGGATGAAGCTGCTCGAGCAACCAGATGAACAGGCGGGCCTGTGCTTCTTGCGCCGACTGCTCGACCGATGTCGTCAGGAGCTGGGCCATGAGCTCCCGGGCGGCATTGTCTCGGGACTCG
>JBPCPI010000260.1:0-19655 GCA_050999295.1 Geodermatophilaceae bacterium
GCGAAGGCCTCGTTGGCGACCGGGTACCGCTCGGGATTGACCAGTCGGACCCGGAAGGAGGCCGGCAGAGCGTCGGCCGGGGTGGTGGCGACCAGTTCGGGCTGCTCGCGGAACTGTTGTTGGAACCGGGCGTAGGCCTCGTCCTTGCTCTCGTACAGGAATTCCTCGACCTCGTCGGAGTCCTCGAGGTCGTCCCGAATGGCGCTGCGCTCTGCTTCGCTGATGTCGTCGGTCAGGAAGATGGAGACCTGGATCTTGTCGTAGTAGATCTCCTTCATCTCCGAGATCTGTCGGGCGATGAGCAGCCCGGCGCCGAGCAGGCCAAGGGAGATGGCGGTCGTGATGATCATGGCGATCGTCATCGTGAGGTTGCGCCGCAGACCCGTGGCAACCTCAGAGAGGACGAAATTGACGCGCATGGCTTCCTATCGGTTCGGGGGGATCAGGGCCGGACGGCCAACGGTGCCAAGGACGCAGGGCACGCTCTCAGCGGCCAACGCCGTAGACCCCTCGCGACTGGTCGCGGCTGCCCTTGCCCATGCTGAGTTCGATGACCCGGCGGCGCATCGAGTCGACGATGTTGGAGTCGTGGGTGGCCATGACGACGGTCGTACCCGTTCGGTTGATCCGTGCCAGCAGCAGCATGATGTCCTGGCTGGTCTCGGGGTCGAGGTTGCCGGTCGGCTCGTCGGCGAGCAGGACCAGCGGCCGATTGACGAAGGCTCGGGCCATTGCCACCCGCTGTTGCTCACCACCGGACAACTCGTGCGGCATCCGCTCGGCCTTGCCGTCCAGGCCGACCATCTCGAGGACTTCCGGAACGACCTTGACGATGGTCCGCTTGGGTTTGTTGATCACCTCGAGTGCGAAGGCGACGTTCTCGCTGACGGTCTTGTTACGCAGCAGGCGGAAGTCCTGGAAGACACAGCCCATCGTGCGGCGCAGCCTCGGAACCTGCCGACTGCTCATGGTGTTGAGCGTCTTGCCGTTGACGATGACCGTGCCCGTGGTGGGGTTGTCCTCCTTGAGGATCAGTCGCAGGCAGGTTGACTTGCCAGACCCGGATGGGCCGATCAGGAAGACGAACTCGCCCTTCTCGATCTCCATGCTGACGCTGTCCAGCGCCGGACGAGTACTGGCGGGATAGGACTTCGTCACACTTTCGAGCGAGATCACGAGATCCGATTGTACGGAAGTGAGCTCGGTCGCCCCGTCAGGTCAGGCTCTTCGGCGCTGCGTCAGCCGACTGCAACGGACTCCTGGCCGCGCCGCCAGCGGATTCCGGCCTCGATGAACTCGTCGATCTCACCGTCCAGCACCGCTGTGGTGTTGCCGGTCTCGACCTCGGTCCGCAGATCCTTGACCATCTGGTAGGGGTGCAGCACGTAGCTGCGCATCTGGTTGCCCCAGGAGTTTCCCTCACCCTTCAGCGCATCCATCTCGGCCTTCTGCTCCCGGCGGCGGACTTCGAGCAACCGGGCCTGCAGGACGCGCATGGCAGCCGCCCGGTTCTGGATCTGGGACTTCTCGTTCTGGCAGCTCACCACGATGCCGGTCGGCAGGTGCGTCAGCCGTACGGCGGAGTCGGTCGTGTTGGCGCTCTGCCCGCCGGGCCCGGACGAGCGGAAGACGTCAACCCGGATGTCGTTCTCCGGGATCTCCACGTGGTCGTCCTGCTCCACGACGGGGAGGACCTCGACACCGGCGAAGGAGGTCTGCCGACGGCCCTGGTTGTCGAACGGCGAGATCCGGACCAGCCGGTGGGTGCCCTGCTCCACCGACAGGGTGCCGTAGGCGTAGGGCACCTGGACCGCGAAGGTCGCCGACTTGATCCCGGCCTCTTCGGCGTAGGAGATGTCGTAGACCTCGGACGGGTAAGCGTGGCGCTCAGCCCAACGCAGGTACATCCGCAGCAACATCTGCGCCCAGTCCGCGGCGTCCACCCCGCCGGCTTCGGATCGAATGGTGACCAGGGCCTGGCGTACGTCGTACTCCCCCGCGAGCAGCGTGCGGATCTCCAGTGCCTCGATCTCTCGGTGCAGCTTGGCCAGATCGCGGACGACCTCGTTCTTCACCGCCTGGTCGTCCTCGTCGACGGAGAGCTCGTGCATGACCGCGATGTCGTCCAGGCGGGTTCGCAGGTCCTCGATCCGGCGCAGGTCCTGTTGCAGGTAGGACAATCGGCTGGTGATCGCTTGGGCGTTCTCCGGATCGCTCCAGAGGTCCGGTTCCGATGCCTTCTTCTCCAGCTGGACGACCTCCGCGCGGAGAGCATCGACGTCGGTCACGGCCTCGATGCTGCGCAGGCTGGTGTCCAGCCGGGCGTGTTCGGTCTCGAAGTCAACGGCCACGGGCTGCTACGGTACCCGCCCTCACGACGGCCACCGGAACGCTCAGGCGGGGACGGTGGCCAGCCACTTGAGCAGCGCCTTCTCGTAGGCGACGCCGAACTCGGCCGCGGCCAGGGCGAAGGGATCCGCGTCCACCTTCTTGAGCCTGCTCACAGTGTCCCGGTGCACGGCCAGCGAGGTCGAATGTTGTTCCTGTGCCTCGGCCACCAGGCGCCGCAGCTCTGCCTTGCTGTGCTGTGCGCCGAATCCGAGGCGGAGCAGCAGCGGGTTGCGCGGGTGGTCGGGTTCCAGCGGGGAGGCCAGCCACGCGGCGAAGGCACGGCGTCCGGATGCGCTGATCGTGTACGCCAGTGAGGCGCGGGCACCGGGCTTGCCGGCTCGCACATATCCGCGACTTGCCATGACTGGCAACTCCCGATAGACCTGACTCCGGGTCAATGTCCACAAAGGACCGAGCCGATGATCGGCCTGGGTCACCAGCTGTCCCCCGGTGAGTGGGCCGTCGCGCAGCAGGCCGAGCAGGGCCGCTGATGTGCTGTTCAGACCCCCGGTCACACCTACGACCCTAGTCAAGATCGGGTACGCACCGTAAGGACGCGACGCCAACCGGTCAGGAAGGACTCGGTGGATGCTCTGGTCGGCGGGCCTGACACCCTGGTCAGGACCTCACTGGCAGTACTCGGCCGCTGACAGCAAGTCACTGGTGCTCGGCTTCGGCGCAGGAAAGGATAGAGATGCACACCAGGACCCGGCTGGCTGTCGCCACAGCGTGCCTGGCCCTGTTGCCGACAGCTTGCACAGGCAGCGGTGGTAGCGGTCCCGGTGGTGAAAGCGCCCGCGCCACGGTGCAACCTAGCGTCTCGGCGCCGGATACCGCCTTGACGCTGATCGCGGACACCGATCCGGCCGCGGCGGCCATCTCGACCAGTCGCGCCCTGTACGACAGTTCCGACGTCGTCGTTCTGGTCGACCCGGGCGAGGATGCGGCGCTGACCCTCGGTGCCAGCGCCGCGGTGGCGCTGGGTGTGCCGCTGCTCCTGACGATGCCTTCGACGACGACGTCAGCTGGTCCGTCGATCAGTCCGACCCCAGCGGTCTCCAGTCCCAGCCAGACACCTCAAGCCAACAACGATGCCGCCCTGCGTACCGAGTTCGAGCGACTCGGCGTGAACTCGGTGCTTGCGGTCGGACCCACTGCAGCACAAAGTGTTCCGGCACTGGACGATGCCGAGACCGTTGCAGTCCCCGCCGATTCAGCTGCCGTGGCCGCGGCGATCGGCACGGAGCTCGGCCAGGCTGAGCCGGTGGAATCGGAGGACCTGGCCGCCGCGTTCGCAGCTCTCGATCCGGGCGCTCCCCTGGCTCTCGTACCCGCAAGTGCGCCGGCCGCGGACCAGAATTCTGCGGTGAGCTCGGACGATCCGCGCCTACCCGAGGTGATCCGCCCAGAATCCGTGATCAACACGCTCGTCCTGGCGACGGCGACCCCGGAATCCCTGCCCGGCATCGCAACAGCCCGAGCTGCCGGTGTCGATGTGCAGGTCGTGACACCCGAGCAGCTCGACCCGCGGTCCTCGAGCGAGGCAATCACGGCCCTGAGTGCGGCCAAGCCCGAAGCCGTCATCGCACTGGGTGCGGGTTATGGCACCGCGCAGGGACTGGACTGGAAACTGGCGACGGCGATGACCGGGGCGCAGTTACCCGGCGGCAGCCAACTGCTCTTTGACGAGAGCATGTTCGTCGCGCTGTACGGCTACACCGAAGGGGGGACTCTCGGAGTCCTCGGTGAGCAGGATGCCCAGGGTGCGGTGCAGCGGGCGACCGAGCTTGCGGCGGAGTACGACGACCTGGTCCCCACCAGAGTCGTTCCGGCATTCGAGATCATCGCCACCGTGGCCTCCGAGTTCCCCGGCCCGGATGGCAACTACTCCTTCGAGTCCTCTCTCGCGCAGTTGCAGCCCTGGGTGGACGCCGCCGGGGCCGCTGGGGTGTACGTCGTGTTGGACCTGCAGCCGGGACGGACCGACTTCTTGACCCAGGCTCAGGCGTACGAGCCGCTGTTGCGTCAGCCACACGTCGGCCTGGCGCTGGACCCCGAATGGCGACTGCTCCCCAGCCAGGTGCACCTGCGCCAGATCGGGTCGGTGTCCATCGAGGAGGTCAATGCGGTCGTCACGTGGCTCGCCGACCTGACTCGGGACCATGCTCTGCCACAGAAACTCCTTCTCCTGCACCAGTTTCTGCCGCGGATGATCCAGAATCGGGACCTGCTGGACACCTCCCGTGCGGAACTGGCCCTGCTGATCCACGTCGACGGGTTCGGCAGCCCAGGTGACAAGCAGACGACGTGGCAGACGATCCGCGAGGCACCTCCGCCGAACGTCTATTGGGGCTGGAAGAACTTCGTCGACGAGGACCTGCCGCTGCTGACGCCGCCGCAGACGATCGAGCAGGCCCTGCCTACGCCGGTGTTCATCTCCTACCAGTGAGATCGTCCGGATGCGCTAACTCGACGGACTTTCTCCGGAGAATGTGACATCAGGACGCCGCCTGAAGTGACTTTCTCCGGAGAAAGTCCGTTGCGGCTCAGGTGCAGACGAGCAGGCCAGCGTTCTGCTTGCTGACCAGCACATGCAGGGCGGCATCGTCGATGCGGGCAGCGAACGCCGGATCGCTGACTGCTCGCGCGATCAGCGCGGCCGTCATGGGTTCGGTGTCGGCTGCGTCGACCGTGAGGACGAGGTCCCCACCGGCGGCGACGAAGTCCACGGCGCGCTGGCCCGTCGGTACGTCGGCCACGGCGGCGGCGTTGCCGAAGTCGTCGGAGATCACGACGCCGGAGAATCTCAGTCGACCCCGGAGCAGGTCCCCGATCACCGCCGGCGAGAACGCGGCGATGTTGTCCGGGTCGAGTTGCGGGTAGGAGGCCGAGGACATCATGACCGCGGTTGCTCCTGCCTGGATGCCGGCGACGAACGGCTGTAGCGCCGGATCCTCGGCAGTGGTCTGCGCGTCCACGGCGCGGGTGGAGGTGTCGGTGTTGGCGGTCACCCGCCCCAATCCAGGGAAGTGCTTGAGGGTCGCGTCGACACCGGCACCCTGCAGCGCGGTGACGACAGTGCTCACCGCGACGGCCACGGCCTGCGGATCATCGCCGTACTGCCGATCCGAAGCTCCGATCGGGGGATTCTCCGCCGCGGTGCCGGCAGGAACAGTGTCCGCGACCGGCGCCAGGTTGAGGGTGATTCCTGCCGCGGCGAGCTCGCCGGCCCAGATCGCGGTACGGGCGGCCAGATCGGCTGGGCTCAATCGGCCCTGCTCGAGCCCAGTGGGGATCGGCGGAAAGCCAGGCCCGGTGAGGGTCTGGACCAGGCCGCCCTCCTGATCCGCGGCGACATGAAGGAAGGCGCCCGTCATGTTGAGCGCCTGGAACTGCAGCGTGTTCACCGCCGCGCCGATGACCGCCGCTCCGGCGCTGCTCCGTCCGGCCAGGAAGACACTGCCGACCCCGAATGGGATGAGCCGGGCATAACCGCCGACCGGGTCGTTCGCCGGGACTCCGACGATCAGCACCTGACCGACCCGATGGGCCAGGTCCATCCGGGCCAGCGCTGCCCGGGCACAAGCATCGGGAGCCGCCGTGGGAGCCGGACGCGGTGGGCTCGACGCCGTCGGCGGCGATGTGGCGCCGGATGTGCCTCCGGGGTTCTCGGCGGCCCGTTCGGGAGCCGAACATGCGGTGATGGCAACCATCAGGACGGCCAGAACGACTGCCGAGCGCGAGCGGTTCCCCGCGCGAGGCACGATCACTGCGTCATCGTCACATCCGGTATCTGTTGATGGTCAACCGGAGCAAGCCCTGGGGGACTGCATCAGGTTCCCCGGCGTGCCCCGTTGCTCATCCTTCGAGTAGGGACCATCAGCAGGTTTAGGTAGTTCTGCGGATCCGCCCGTGCTCGGCTCGGCCCAGACTCGAACGCATGACCTCCCAGGACCGCTCCGATCAAGGCTTCCGATGGGGGCGCCTCGCGCGTCCGTCGTTGTATCTGTTCAGCATCGCCGTGCCCGCGGGCGCGTTCATGGCCCTGGCGTTCGGCACGGCACGCGGTGAGGCCATTGAAATCTCGCGGGACAGCTACGACACCAGCGAACTGGTCATGAACTCCGACTGGTGGCTGGCCGCCTACTTGTTGGCCTTCCCGGTGTTCTTGGTCGCCCACCGGTATCCGCGCCTAGCGGTCATCGGTGCCGTGATCGCCGTGGTTCCGCAATGGGCCACCGCGCACATCTACTTCACTCGTTTCGTGGAAACGGGCTGGGGCGATGGCCTGGAAGGTCTTGCGTACTTCGACGCGGGCCTGAGGACCGTGTTGTTCGTGGGCGCCGCAGCTCTGGGCGTCCACGTCCAGAGGCGGTCTGCGCTTCCATCCCGGTCCGTAGACGGGACATGACGGGAGGGCAGGAGGACCGGCATTCGTTGGTCTGGGCCGGGCAAGCCGACGCAGCCCGCGCTCAGGCGGCGTATCGGTCTCGTTCGACGACGAACAGCCCGGTGGCGGTGTTGGATTCGATGAACTCGGGCAACAGCGGCACCCGGACGGTCACGGTGACGCACACGATGAACTCCTCGCCGGGGAACAGGCCCGGGATGTAGCTTCCGGCGGCCTCACAGCCCGTCCCCGCCGGCGCATACCCGACGCTCATGTCCTGCAGGTCCACCGACTGCGCCTCGACGGCGAGCTCAGCCGCCCGCTGGGCGCGCGCCATGCCGAGTTCGGCATCGGGTGCGGTCCCGATCGCCCGGCCGGCCTCGCGAGCGGCTTCGGTGGCGGCGAAGATGCCCCGTTGGACGGCGCCGAAACCGACCACCAGATAGGTCAGCGGCATGAACACCAGCACGGAGATGAAAACGAACTCGATGATCGCCGAGCCGCAATCCTGTTGGCCGGCATGAACCTGCGCCATCCGTTGGGCCAATGCGCGCCGGAAGCCAACCATCACTGGCCCTCCTTGATCGCCCTACCGGTCGCGTTGACCGGCAGCAGATCTCCGAGGGCGCCGAACAATGCCGGGACCGCTCCGGTGCACTGGACGACCACCAGCACCAGGCCGCTGGAATCCAGTTCCTCAGCCGACCCGCACTGCAGGCCATCGGCGGTCGAGCCGCCGAGGCTGCTGCGCACGATCTCGAGAGTTCGTCCGGCACCGGCACCGGAATCGACGTCGGCATTCGCGGCGTACCGGGCACCCTCCTGCGCACTGGCTGCGACGACGTTTCGGACATGCACGTAGACGGCCACTTGCAGCACGGCCAGCAGCAGACCCATCACCAGCGCGGAGATCAGCACGAACTCGACGACGGCCGCGCCGTCCTCGCCGCGGACGCGTGCCCGCAGCCCAGCGATCACTGCGAGGTGACGCTGTCGAGTGCATCCTGGATGGCGGTGACGATCGCCTCGCGGAAGGGGATCAGGATGGCCAGCACGAGGGCGGCCGTCATCACGGTGATCATCACCCAGCCTGGCACGTCGCCGCGTTCCCGATCCGTACCACGCAAGCGCGACACCGACATCGCCCACCACACCAGGACGCAGGCCAGCATTATGCCGGCGCGAGTCCCTCTCCCTTGACGCCGATCGATCATCTCTGTGTTCCTCTCACCCGGGGGTCATGTTTCGTCAACTGGCCAGCGACACGATGCTGATGAGGCCGGGAAAGAGCGCGAACAGAACGGTCACCGGAAGGATCAGGAAGACCACTGGGACCATCATCGCGATCTCTTTACGGCCGCCGCTGTCGAGCAGTTCACGCTTGCCGGCCTCGCGTACGTCCGCGGCCTGGGCACGTAGCACCTCGGCCAACGGAGTCCCCCGTTCCAGGGCGACCACCAGGCCGTCCACGAACCGGGCCAGAGGGGCCAGCGAGGTGCGCTCCACCAATCCCTGCAGCGCCTCGACCAGCGGCGTACCCGCACGCGCCCTGCCCAGGGTCTCGGCCAGTTCCTGGCCGAGTTGCCCGCCGCTGAGCCGGCAGACCCGATCGATCGCGCCGACCGGGCTTTCTCCGGCCGTCACGGCCAGGGCAAGCAACTCGGCGACGATCGGGAACTCGGCCAGCATGATCTGCTCGCGCTTGGTGACCTCCTGGGTGAGCCACCAGTCCCGGCCGAGCACGCCGCCCACTAGACCCGCACCGCACAACAGGGTCACCGACAGCAGGTTCAGCGTTCCGCTCACTGTGGTGAAGAGCAGGGCCGCCACCGAGCCGGCACCGAGTCCAATGACGGCCCAGATGACCTGCTCGATCCTGAAGTCCTCGACTGAGTCGTTGCTGCCTAGGGCAGCCAGCCGGCGCCGTACCGAGGCACGGCCGCCCACGAGCCGGTCCACGATCCGCGCACCGTCGCTCATGGCCGGCCCCGCCAGGCGACGAATGAGCCCGGCCATCCCCGACGCCGCCGGGGCCACGAACAACAGCCTGGATGGCGTCGGGGTATCTCGGAGGTAGGGCGCCAGGCGATCTTCGAGCCGGATCGATCGCAGCGGCGGTGCAGCCCGTACCGCCAGCAGAACCCCGATCGCCGCGACGAACCCCAAGCCCATGCCCAGCAGCGTGGGACTCATGTCCGCCAGCGGCGTTCGGCCGCCTCGTAACTCGCACTCATGCCAGCACCCGCGGCTCCTCGGGCAGCCGACCGATGCGCAGCATGAGCCGGTAGGCGACAACGCAGACGACACCGCCGCCGACCAGAAGCCCGGTCCCGACCGGGGTGTCGTATGCCACCAGCGTGGTCTGCTGCGTGGCCAGCAGAAGCAGCACGGCCCACGGGGCCGCGACAGCCAGCCGTGCGGCGTTGATGGTCCAGCCCTGCCGGGTTTCGAGTTCGGCCCGGACGCGCGCATCCTCGCGCAAGAACGTTGCCAGGGTCCGCAGCACCCGACCGAGGTCGGTTCCGCCCACCTCGCGGGCCACGCGCAGTGTCTCGATGATCCGATCGGCGACCGGGTCGGCGAGTTCGTCCTTCAACGCATCGACACAGGCCATGAATCGGCCGCTGGAGCGGTATCGCGCACCGAATTCGGCGAACGGTGCACGTACGACCTCGGGCCCGCGGACCGCAAGCCCCGACAATGCCTCTGGCAGGGACAACCCGGCCCGCACCGCGGAGACCAGGTTGTCGACGACCTCCGGCCAGACCGCGCGCAGGTCAGCTAGGCGCTTGCGGGCCAGCCGCCGGACCAGCACCCACGGCAAGAGCGCGCCGAACAGCCCGAAGCAGATACTGATCGTCACGGTGCTGGTCGCCAGCAACACGATGACCGCCGCGAGCAGCCCGGCCGCGACCTGAATGAACAGGAGCTGGGTCGAGCTCGCGCCTTGCAGACCAGCGCGACGCAGCTGTTCGTTGCGGGAATGACTGAAGCCTCCGGTGCGCGCCACGGCAGGGGGCGTGACGCCCCGGCTGCGCCAGATGAGCAGCAGCCCGGTGCCCAGGAGCAGCCCTAGTACCGCCCCGAGCCCGCCGGTACTCACCAGTGACGCCCGGCTGGGGTATGCCGTGCCGAATTCGGCTCGTCAGCCGAAGGCCCCAGGACGCTGACCAACTCGATTCCGATCCGGGCGAATCGGTCGGCGTGCGGCGGAAAGCCATCTGCGCGTACCAGGACGCCCTCTCGGGAATGGAAGATGTCACTGGTCTCCACGACATCACCCTCGGTACGGCCGGACAGGCCGACGATCTCGCGTACCCGCCGTTGGCCGGAGGGGTCGGTGCCGATGTGCACGATCAGATCCACGCTGGCCGCAACCGTCGGTACGACGAAGGCGTGACCGATGTTGTCGCCGGCCAGCAGCGGGAGCGTGCAGAGCTTGATGACCGCCTCGCGGGCGGAGTTGGCGTGGATCGAGCACATGCCCGGGAGGCCCGAGTTCAGCGCGATCAACAGGTCGAGCGCCTCTTCCTGACGGACCTCACCGACTATGATCCGAGACGGGCGCATCCGCAGCGCTTCCTTGACCAACCGGCGCAGGGGGATCGCGCCGTTGCCCTCGAGGTTGGGCAGGCGGGTCTGCATCGAGACCACGTCCGGAAGTGGGATGCGAAGCTCGAAGACCTCCTCGACGCTGATCACCCGTTCCCGGGCCGGGATCGCGGCGCACAAACAGTTGAGCAACGTGGTCTTGCCGGCCTGAGTACCACCGGAGACCACCACGTTGAGCCCAGCGGCGACCGCGGCTTCGAGGAAGCGAGCCGCACCCGGGGTGATGGTGCCCAGCGCGATGAGCTCGTCGAGGGAGTACGCCTGCAGGATGAACTTGCGGATGTTCACCGCTAGGTGCGCCCGGGTGATGTCCGGGATCACCACGTGCAGCCGCGACCCGTCGGGCATCATCGCGTCGACGAAGGGTTGACTGAGATCGACTCGCCGGCCCGAGGTACGCAGCATTCGCTCGACCAAGTCGGCCAATGCCTCGGTGGACAGGATCGTGGTCGTCAGCTCGGAGCGCCCCTTACGCGCGATGAAGACCTTCCCGGGCTCGTTGACCCAGATTTCCTCGACCTCGGGGTCGTCGAGATAGCGCTGCAGCGGGCCGAACCCGGCGACCTCGTCCAGGACCGCGCGTACGGCCTGGTCGTGGTCCCCTACCGGCGGCAGCGAGGACGAGGCAGCACGGTCCTCGTAGTCGAGGACAACCTCCCGGACCAGCGAGCGGATTCGGCCGGCATCGTGGAACGGGTCGACCCCGCGGCGACGGATGAGTTCGCGAACCTCGTCGTCGATGATCTCGGCTGCCGAACCACCGTTGCGCATGCCACCTACTTCGGGCGAGTCCATGATCACGATCAGTGGCAAAGAGTATGCGAGAAACCAGGAGGGCGTCAGAAAACTTCCGGAAGCCTGTGGACGCGCGCGCGGCTCCGGCGATCGTGACGAACGGCGCCCTTCGTCTCAACCTATGTGCGCCGTAGAGCGTGTCTATAGGTGTGATGCTGGCGAGTGTGAAGTGCGCATGATGAGCAGCGACGAGGACGAGTTCCGCGACTTCGTCGTCGCCCGCTCCCCGGCGTTGTTGCGGGTGGCCTTCCTGCTCACCGGCGACCGCGGTCATGCCGAGGACCTCTTGCAGACCGCCCTGATGAAGACCTCTCGGCGCTGGACGAAGCTCGCCGACCGCGACGCCAGCTACGCCTACGTACGCCGGGTGATGGTCAATACGCAGACCAGTTGGCTGCGCCGCCGGCGGGTGGTCGAGAACTTCGTCGACGTCGTCCCGGACTCAGCAGCGCAGCTGGATGACTTCTCCGCCGTCGAGGGACGAGCGTTGCCAGCCCTAGCCCAGCTGCCAGCCGGTATGCGGGTCGTTCTCGTGCTCCGCTTCTACGAGGACCTCAGTGAAGCCGAAACGGCCAGGCTGTTGGGTTGCTCGGCCGGCACGGTCAAGAGCCAGACCTCGCGCGGGCTGGATCGACTACGGAGCTACTTCGCAGAGGTTCCCTCCGCCTCCGCAACGAATCGAGAGGAACCGTGATGGACGTCGACTACCTCCGCGTGGCGCTGCGCGAGGACGCCCAACTCGTGGGCGCGCCGGAATCGGACCTCTACGATCGCGTACGGGAACGCCGCCAGTGCTCCGATCGGCGCCGGCTGACGGCTCTCGCGGCAGGCTTGGCCGCGCTTCTCGTCGGCATCGCCATTCCGGTTTCGCTGAACGCGCTACAGCGCTTAGCCGAACCCGCTCAAGTCGCCAGTCCCAGCGGCATCGAGGGACATCTGGGCCTGCCCACACGCGGGAGCCTCGCCGATGACGCGGACTTCATCGAGCAGGTCCGCCAACTGCCATGGGATGTCCCCGACGGCGTACCGCCCACCGAAAGCCGTCACGTCGTGTTCGCCGGCGATGTTCCCGGCCAGCGGTGGGCACTGGTCGCCGGCAGCCTGGACAACGGCACGGTGGTAGCGGCCTGGTTCTTCGGACCGATCGGGGCGGAGGCGACTCAACTCGCCTTCAACTACGACCAACGACCTGTCTTCCACGACCAGCCGTTAAACGTGGTGAATACCGACAACCCCGAGATGGCCCTCGTCGTGATCACCGCCCCCGGGGACGTCGTCGAGATCTCCCGCTACACCTACATCGACAATGTGGGCGGGATCTACCGGACCTACCAGCCGCTGGACACCGTCGACGGCGTCGCCGTCACGAGCGTCGACGCGAGCAGTGGCGGCATCGGTGCGAGCGTCACGGTCACCCGGGACGGACAGCGGCTCTTTCGCGGGGCGCCAACCCTCTTCGGCCCCGGCTTGCAACCAGAGCTGACCGCGATCGACTTCGACGATCCTCGGGACCTAGCTGAGCTGGTTCCGGATCCGAGTTGGATAGCCCAGGGGTTCGCGGGGCTGGCCGCACCGATCGGCATCCCGATCAACGAGCTCTCCCCCGTCCTCTTGTTTGGTGGGCCGATTCCGGGCACACCCGGGTGGGAGACCACGGCCGTCATCGTTGCTATCACCGTCCCCTCCGGTGCGACCGCGGTGAGTTCTATGGTGTATGCCAGCCGCATCGAGCAAGGCGGCGCGATCGTTGGAGTCACTGGCGAGAGCTACGTCCTGCCGTCCGGGCTGCTGGACACCTCCGGCCTGGCTCTGCGGGTCGGCCTACCGGGCGACGGAAGCGCACCGGCGCCCGTGTCCCTGCTCATCATCGCCCCCGTTCAGTTCAACACCGCGCAGCCGCTCGGACCCGGCGATGTCCCAGTGGGAGCCGAGATCGCGCTGAATGCGGGTCTCGCTCTCGTGGCATACCCGGACTCGACCGTCCGGGTGGCGCTCGCAGGGTCAGCCGGGATCGGCTCAATAGTGGAAATCGGCGAAGGCCAAGTCTTCAGCTACCCGGACAACGGGCCTGGCTACACCGACTGATCGGCAAGGATTTGGCTGCGGCGAGTTGCGGTCAGCCTGCTGCGGCGGCCTCGCGGGCGGCGATCCGGGCACGAACCTCGGGACGGCGCAGCGGCGGGACGGTCTTGGGCGGCTGACGGCGGTCGGGCAGCTGCTCGAGCAGCCGTGTCGTTGTCGCGGTGACCTCGGCTACCGCAGCTTCGAAGGCATCGTGCTGCGTCCCAGAGGGATCACGCAGGCCAGAGACCTTGCGTACGTACTGCCGTGCGGCGGCTTCGATCTCGTCGTCGGTGGCAGCAGGCTCCAGTCCACGTAGTTCAGTGATGTTTCGGCACATCCTCTGACCGTACGTCCGCGCCGCCCACGACGCACCCCCGCGACCCGGCCAGGACTCAGCCGGCGACCGAGTATCGCGCTGGACCCAACTCATGTCCGGGTAGCGGTCGCCGGCGGGGCGCAGCGTCGCCAGCTCGTCGAGATCGGCTCGAGTCAGTTCGAGCTCCACTGCGGCGGCGTTCTCCTCCAGATAGCTGCGCCGCTTGGTTCCCGGAATCGGTACGACATCGGGTCCCTGCGCCAGCAGCCAGGCCAGCGCCACCTGCGATGGCGCCGCCTCGTGTGCGGTCGCGATCGTCGCTATCCGGTCCACCAGAACCTGATTGGCGGCCAGGTTGTCGGCCTGCCAACGCGGCAACGTCCGGCGGAAGTCGTCTGCGGCCAGCTCGGTGGTCGAGGCGGCCGAACCGGTCAGCTGTCCACGGCCCAGCGGGCTGTACGGGATCAGTCCGATGCCCAGCTCGCGTGCCACCGGGACCACGAAGTCCTCGATGTCCCGGCTGAAGATGGACCACTCGGACTGGATCGCGGCGATGGGATGTACGGCAGCCGCGCGTCGGATCGTGTCAGCCGAACCCTCCGACAAGCCGAGCGCGCCAACCTTGCCGGCCGCGACCAGTTCTGCCATGGCGCCGACCGTGTCCTCGATCGGGACCTGCGGGTCGGGCCGGTGCAGGTAGTACAGGTCGACGCGCTCGACGCCGAGCCGGGTCAACGAGCGGTCGATGGCAGCGCGCACGTAATCCGGTGACCCGTCGACGCCCCTGGGCCGGGAAGTCGCCGGATCGACCAGGATGCCGAACTTCGTGGCCAGTGTGATCTCGTCCCTTCGGCCGGCGATCGCCTCGCCGACGAGCCTCTCGTTCTCGCCCTGGCCGTACATGTCAGCGGTGTCGAGGAAGGTGACTCCGAGGTCGAGCGCCCGCCGGATCGTCGCCAGCGCCTCGTTTCGGTCGCTCGGGCCGTACGCGTAGCTCATGCCCATGCAACCCAGGCCCAGGGCTGAGACGGTGAGGTCGGTGCCGAGGCGACGGGACTGGATGAGTTTGGTCGTGCTCATGGTGGGTCCCCTTCAGTTTGCGCTTTGCCTACCTGGCGCCGCGACACGCCGGTCGCGATCCCGGCGCGTCGCGACAGCAGGTAGGCAAAGCTGGGATTACGGTGCGCAGTCGCCGCCGTAGGTCGTGATCTTGTAATCGACGACCGCCTGCGCCCACTGCAACTCCTCCATCCGGGATTGGATGGATGCGCGATGCGTGTGCAGCAGAGCCAGCCGCTCGGGCACGGTGGAATCGCCGCGTTCAACGAGGTCGACGTAACGCCGGATATCGCGAATCGGCATGTCGGACATACGGAGTCTGGTGATGAATACCACGCGGCCGAGCGCGTCCCGATCATACGAGCGCCGACCGCCGCCATCGCGGGCCACGGAGACCAGGCCGATGCGTTCGTAGTACCGCAGTGTGTGAGCCGTGACCCCGGTGAGCGCTGAGACCTCGGCGATCGGCAGTGCGTTGCCCACTTCCTCCGGAAGTCCCAGGGACCGGACGAGTTCCTCGGACAGTGGCGGCAAATTCCCGCCGTCACCTGCCTGCTCGATCAATGACCGCAAGCGTTCAGCGACGGGGCTCATGGGCACCACGGTACGAGTTCGAGTGCACTCGAAGTCAACGTCCGCGGAGAGCCGGAATAGTTGTCGGAGCAACAGCATTATTGCTGCTGATCGAAGCTCCTCGGCATCGCAAAGGATCGAGCCCAGCGGATGAGCGTCAGCAGCGGCATCCTGCACTCGGAGAAGAACGACTCGTGGCGTCTCCAGGGCGGTGAGGCTCACACCGAGCCGGTCCACTTCGTCCAGATGTGGGTCGTACCCGACGAGGACGGAATTCGCCCCGGGTACGAGCAGCTCGAGATCGAGAACGATGCCTTGGCCGGTGGCTTCGTACCAGTTGCCTCCGGTATGGCCCAGTACGCCGACCGGACCGCCATCCGGATCAAGAACCGCTACGCCGCACTGCATGTGGCCCGATTGCAACCGGGCAAGAGCGCGGAACTGCCAGATGCGCCGTACCTGCATCTGTTCGTCGCCAAGGGCAGGGTCAGGCTGGAGGGAGCCGGCGACCTGGAAACCGGAGATGCGGTGCGGTTCAATGCAACCGGAGGCCAGGGCGTCACGGCCATCGAAGCTGATTTGACCCCAGCCACTCGTCCCCCCGGCTTCGCCCTACCGCCGGCAGAGATCCTGGTCTGGGAGATGCACGCCACCCTCGGCCATTGAGACTGCACCGGCCCTAGCCGCGAGGCAAAGGGCAGACCCACCACCCGCTCGGGTTTGATCGTGACGCCGCCGGAAGTATGTCGCCCGTGCTCCCCGCTCTCGGTCGATCGATCGCGCGCCGTCCGGTGCTGGTCGTGGGGGGCTGGCTGGTCCTGGCCGCTCTCGGTTTCGCGGCGGCACTCGGTGGATTCGGTGAGGGACTCTTCCCTCGGCTGAGCTCCGGCGACCCCTCCGTGCCCGGGGAGGCGCGAAACGGCCAGGACATCCTGCGAGACAACGCCGAGACCAGCGGAAACCTGACTCTGCTCGTCGATGGAGTTCCGGCGGCAGACCCACGTCTCGTCGACCCCATCACGACGGCCCGCCAGGAACTCACCGATATCGACGGGGTGCTGCGGGTGTTCGATCCGTTGGCCGTGCCGGGCGGTGTCACTGGTCCGGCCGCGGCGGGACTGGTGCCGGAGGACGGGAACGGCCTGCTCGTCGTCGTGGACCTGAAGCCTGATCTGTCCGAAGCGGACACCGATGCCGCCCTGACGGGGGTACAGACCCGCCTCGAACAGACGGCCAGTGAGATCAGGAGTTCGGTCGAGGGAGCCCGGGCCTTGATCGGCGGGACGAGACCGTTGGTCACCGCGATCACCGACCAGGTGTCGGACGACCTCGCGACCGGTGAAGGCATTGCTCTGCCGGTCAGCCTGCTCGTGCTGATCCTCGTCTTCGGTGGCTTCCTGGCCGCCGGCCTGCCGATTCTCGGCGCCATTGTCTCGATCGCGGTCAGCCTGCTCGGTCTACTCGGCTTTTCCTACCTGATCGATCTGGACGCCAGCGTGGTCAACGTCGTCACGGTCCTGGGTCTGGGACTGTGCATCGACTACGGACTGCTTATCGTGTCCCGCTTTCGGGAGGAACTCCGCAGGGCGCGCGGCACCGATGGCGCCCCGGACGCGGAGCAGGTCGGGAAGGCGCTGGCCGCGACCATGGCCCGAGCCGGACGTACGGTCGCGTTCTCCGCGGTCACCGTCGGGATCAGCCTGTCCGGTCTGTTGCTCTTCACCGCCGACTTCCTGCGAGCGGTCGGCGCGGCCGGGATCAGCATCGTTGTCGTCGCCATGCTCGTCGCGTTGACGCTCGTCCCCGCGCTGCTGGTGTTGGCCGGGCCTCGGATGATCCAGCCGGGCTTGCTGCACAGAACGCCACTGCTGGGCGCCGCCGTCCGACGCTTCGGTGACGTGGCGCCTGCCGACGGGTTCTTCTCCCGGCTCGCCCGTGGCACCCAACGGCGTGCGGTCCTGGTGGTGGTCGGGGTGGTCGTCGTACTCGCGCTGCTGGCCGCACCAGTCTCCGACCTTCGGCTGCGCAACTCCGGAGTCGGGTTGCTGCCCGTGTCAGCACCGCAGCGGCAGTTCTTCGACACCCTCAGCGCGAAGTACCCAACGTCGGGTTTTCCGGTCGTACAAATCGTAGGTCGGGCCAGCCCGGCACAGATGATCGACCTGGTGGAGCAGATCACGGCCCTGGACAACTCGCTCACTGCGGCACCACCCCGGGATGTCGGTAACGGGTACAGCGTGGTGTCCGTCTACGTGGCCGACGGGGACTCCGCCAACCCGGAGGCCCGGATGCTCGTCGATTCCGTCCGGGTCGACCGCCCTGACTATCAGACGTGGGTCACCGGCCAGAGCGCCGGACTTGTCGATTTCATCGCCGCGATCAACGATCGTGCGCCGCTGGCCGCCGCTGTCGTTGTGCTCGCGACTTTCGTGCTGCTGTTCCTGATGACCGGCTCAATCCTGGTTCCGCTCAAGGCTCTACTGATGAACGTCGTCTCCCTGGGTGCTTCCTTCGGCGTCCTGGTGTGGGTCTTCCAATACGGGAACTTCAGTGACCTGCTCGGGTTCACACCGACCGGCGGGATCGAGACGACAATCCCAATGTTGGTGCTGGCCTTCGGCTTCGGGCTCGCCATGGACTACGAGGTCTTTCTGCTCAGCCGGATCAAGGAGTTCCGCGATGGCGGGATGAGCAACAACGAGTCAGTCGTGGCGGGGCTGCAATCATCTGGGCGGATCATCACCTCGGCGGGCCTGATAGTCGTGCTTGTGTTCGCGGGCTTTGTCGCGGGTCAGCTGATCATCATCAAGGAGACCGGCGTCGCGCTTGCCGTCGCAGTGGCCATTGATGCGACCCTGATCCGTTGCCTGCTGGTCCCGGCCACGATGACCTTGCTGGGCGATTGGAACTGGTGGGCGCCAAAGCCGTTGCGACGTCTGTACGCCCGCTTCGGCGTACGAGACGGATGACGGGGCAACAGGCACGCAGATCAGGCACTCGTGAGCTGCTCAGCGGTGACCGGGCACCACTCCGGGACGAAGGCCGCAGAGCAGTTCGGTGAGCTTGCCGTCCGGCGACCGGTACATGGTGGTACGGCCATCGGCCAGACGCACTGTCACCACGTACTGCTTTTCCTCTCGAGCAGCGGATACATCGACGATGTCGGTGGCCAGCACGTGTGTCTCACCCTCGATCCAGCTTGCGTACTCCTGGGCGGTCTTGGCACGTCGGAACAGCGGCGCTCCCGGTGTGCGAGTGATCCGGAAGCCGGCCGCCTTCTGCCGTCGAGCCTGACGCTGGTCCTCGGCGACTTGGCGCAGATTGCGCAGGGTCATCCAGGCTCGCCAAACATTCAGCGCGACGACGAGGACGAGCAACGCCAAGACCGGCAGCAGCTGCACCACCAGTGGAAGGCCTTCGATCCGGCTCAACAGCCAGGAAACCAGCCAGACCAAGCCAAGCCCGCCGACAACGGCTCCCGCGACCAGCAGTGCCTTTCTCCGGTTCGCTCTGGTATCGGCGAGCGTCCGAGCGAACCCGGGAACCTCCACCCAGCCGTCATCGAACACCGACAGTAGATGCCATTCTTCGGCTCCGGTCTGCGCCGCCACCCATCCACACCTGGACACGTAGTAGCTCCTCACCCGCCGATGCCGGCCGATTCTGAACGATCTCAGGTCTGACGCGAGCCGAACCCAGCCGGATCCGACGAAGCTCCGTCGCCGGCAAACCTTGGTAGACAGGTGCGCCGTACGGCTTATGCCTTCTTGCGGTACTCCTTGAGCAGTCCGCGGCTGATGATCATTTTCTGGATCTCGCTGGTGCCCTCGCCGATCAGCAGGAACGGCGCCTCGCGCATCAGCCGCTCTATCTCGTACTCCTTGGAGTAGCCGTAACCACCATGGATGCGGAACGAATCCTGAGTCACCTCGTTGCAGTACTCGCTGGCCAACAGCTTTGCCATCCCGGCCTCGACATCGTTGCGGGCACCGGAGTCCTTGAGCCGTGCGGCATTGACCATCATGGTGTGGGCTGCCTCGATCTTGGTGGCCATTTCGGCCAGCTTGAAGGCGATCGCCTGGTGCTCGGCGATCGGCTTGCCGAAGGTCTCCCGCGTCTGGGCGTAGTCGATGGCCAGCTCGAAGGCACGGATCGCGACGCCGCAGCCGCGCGCGGCGACGTTGACCCGGCCGACCTCGACACCGTCCATCATCTGATAGAAACCGCGACCCGGCTCGCCGCCGAGGATCGCATCCGCACCGATCCGGAACCCGTCGAAGACCGCGTCGGTGGAGTCGATTCCCTTGTAGCCCATCTTCTCGATCCGTCCAGGTATCGAAAAGCCCGGCCGTACCTCCCCCAGCCCTGGCTCCTTGTCCACCAGGAACGTCGTCAGGTTCTTGTACGGCGAGTCGCCGCCCTCGTCGGTCTTCATCAAGAAGGCGACCAGGGTGG
>JBPCPI010000030.1:0-6408 GCA_050999295.1 Geodermatophilaceae bacterium
GGGCCATCCTCGACGAGGATCACGCCGGGCTCGACGAGGTGAAGGAGCGCATTACCGAGTACTTGGCGGTACGGCGTCGCCGGGCCGATCGCGGCCTGGGTGTCGTCGGCGGGCGCCGCAGCGGAGCCGTCCTGGCGCTGGTCGGGCCGCCCGGCGTCGGTAAGACCTCTCTGGGTGAGTCCGTTGCTCGCGCGATGGGTCGCAATTTCGTACGGGTTGCCCTCGGCGGCATCCGCGACGAGGCCGAGATCCGCGGTCACCGGCGGACCTACGTCGGCGCGCTTCCCGGTCGAATCGTGCGGGCCATCAAGGAAGCCGGTTCAATGAACCCGGTCGTCCTGCTCGACGAGATCGACAAGGTCGGTTCGGACTACCGCGGTGACCCGACCGCGGCCCTGCTCGAAGTGCTCGACCCGGCGCAGAACCACACGTTCCGCGACCACTACCTCGAGGTCGACCTGGACCTGTCCGATGTCGTCTTCCTGGCCACCGCCAACGTGCTGGAGTCCATTCCCGGCCCGTTGCTGGACCGGATGGAGCTGGTGTCCCTCGACGGGTACACCGAGGACGAGAAGGTGACGATCGCGCGGATTCACTTGCTGCCCAAGCAGATCGAGCTCGCCGGTCTGACCGCCGAGGACGTCTCGTTCACCGACGCGGCGTTGCACCAGCTGGCCGGCGAATACACCCGGGAGGCTGGCGTACGGCAGCTCGAGCGCGGTCTGGCTCGGGTCCTGCGCAAGGTGACCGCCGAGGTCGCCCTCGACGAAGACCTGCTTCCGGTCGCTGTGGACCTCCCGCAGCTCAAGCGTTACCTGGGCAGCCCGAAGCACACGCCGGAGTCGGCCGAGCGGACCGAAGTGCCGGGTGTGGCAACGGGTCTCGCGGTCACCGGTGCCGGTGGTGACGTCCTGTTCATCGAGGCGTCACTGGCTGCCAAGGAGACCGGCGCAAGTGGTCTCACGCTGACCGGTCAACTCGGTGACGTGATGAAGGAGTCGGCGCAGATCGCCCTGTCCTACCTGCGCTCCCACGGCAAGGACCTGGGCCTGGATGTCGATGCCCTGTCCGAGCGTGGGATCCACCTGCACGTACCGGCAGGTGCGGTCCCCAAGGACGGGCCGAGCGCCGGTGTCACGATGACTACCGCGCTGGCCTCGCTGTTGTCCGGCCGGCCGGTGCGCTCGGATGTGGCGATGACCGGTGAGGTGTCGCTGACCGGACGGGTGCTGCCGATCGGTGGCGTGAAGCAGAAGCTGCTCGCCGCCCACCGGGCCGGAATCACCACGGTCGTCCTGCCGCATCTGGTCGCCGACGTACGCGAGGTGCTCGAACTCGCGCTCGAAGCCGCGGACACCACCGCGCGCACCGCCGCGGTCGAGGACGAGCAGCCGGTAGCCGCCTGACCGGCACATCGAGGCGTCACGTGGGTTGAGAGCCTCCCAGCTGGCCACCCCTCCGCCTCGCGTGCAGCCAGGCCAGCCAGACCGCGAACGACTCGGGATCCACGCCTTGGCCGCTGGGCAGAGCGCACGACGATCGCCCGGTCAGCTTCGCCTCGGCGCGGGCAATGCCGCGCTGAAACCACAGGCCGGTAGCGGCCACCCTCGCGTGCGCCTCAGGGGTCGTATCCAGCACTACGAACGTGATCCTTCCCCGCAACACCCGGATGCCGAGGATCTCCGGCCAGTCGATCCTCGCACCGTCGATGGCCACCCCACGGTCGTCGACCACGGTGACCGGCAGCCGTCCCGAGAGGAGTTGCCAGCCGAACACCGGCGCACACAGCAGGCCGAACAGCGCCACGGCCGCGATGCCGATGACACTGATCCCTGCGCTGGAAGCGATCAGCACGATGCCGACGATGGCCAATAGAACTGAGACCAGCAACCTCAGGACGGCCCTGCGCCGGGAGGTCCTGAGCACCAGCCGGCCGTCGCGCTGAAGCGCCTCAGTCCAGCGTGCAGGATCCGACCTAGCCATCTGCTTCCGTCTCGCGTCTCGTGCAGCTTTTCAGTGATCGTGAGCGCTCTGGGTGCAGCTCCACTACCCCGCATGCGCTCATGATCTCGGCACCTGGATCGGTGGCCCGCCCCGGATCGTGACCGAGACTCAGATGTTGGCCGGGTAGCGGTTGTGTTCGGGGAAGTTGCCGTACAGCAGTTCGTTGTCCGGTCCCTGGGTCACTGCCTGTACGAGCAGCTCTCCGCCGACGAAGCAGCCGCGCCACGAGGCGCCGCGGCCGCCGAAGGTCTCTGCCCTGTCGCCACGGGAGCGCGGCTTGTTGATGCCGACCTTGAACGCTTGCACCTCTCCGGCGAGCCGGGTCGCGTGCTCGCTGTCGTCGCAGGCGATCGAGGCCACCAGCGCCCCGTTGGAGGCGTTCATCTGAGCGAGCAGTTCGGCCTCGGTGTCCACCACGATGATGGTGTCCACCGGGCCGAAGGGTTCCTCGTGCATCAGCCGGGAAGCCCCGGGCGGCGCGAGCAGGGTCACCGGCGCGGTGTAGGCCGAGGTGTCCTGACCGTCGATGAACCGACCATCCGAGAGCCGTCCCCGATACAGCGGTACGGCACCGCCCATCAACGCATCGTCCACCCGGGCCGCAAGTTCGGTGGCCTTCGCTGCGCTGATCAGCGGGCCGAAGTCCAGCTCCGGCAGATCGTCCTCATCGGACTCGACGGCCAGCGGGTGACCGAACCGGATCCCCGCAGCAACCGGTAGGTAGGTCGCCAGGAACTCGTCGACCAGATCACGCTGTACGACGAAGCGTGGATAGGCCGTACACCGTTGCTTGCCATACTCGAAGCCCTTCTTCATGTGCGCGGCGAGACCGTCCCAGTCCGAGAAGTCCCAGATGCCCCAGGCGTTGAGACCCTCCTGCTCGAGCATGTGCCGCTTGCCGGTGTCCAACAGCGATGCCGCGACCTTGCCTCCGTTGGACCGTCCACCCACGAAAGCCAGCGCGCCGATCTCCGCCGATCGTACGAGTACGGCCGAGAGCTCCTGCCCGCCACCGGAAACCAACTCTGCTGGCAGTCCCTCGCGGGCCATCAGCGCGTGCGCCAACGTGAGACAGGCAGCACCGCCCTGGGACGGAGTCTTGGCGATCACCGCGTTTCCGGCGAGCAACTGAACCAGTTCGGAATGCACCAGCACCGACATCGGGTAGTTCCAGCTGGCGATGTTGCTGACCGGTCCGGGCAGCGGACGACGACCGGCCAGCATCGAGTCGATCTCCTCGACGTACCACCGCACGCCGTCCAGGGCCCGGTCGACGTCAGCGCAGGCCAGCCGCCACGGCTTGCCGATCTCCCAGCACAGCAACAACGCCAGGTCCTCCCGTGCGTCGGTCATGGCCTCGACCGCCGCGCTGACCTTGGCCTTGCGCTGCGCCAGCGGCACCGCCCCCCAGGCAGCATGCGCATCAGCCGCGTACCGGACGGCCGCACTGGCCTGGTCCGGATCGAGGGTCGACAGACTGATCAGCTCGCTGCCATCCACGGGGCTGGTCAGCATCTCCGGCTTCCCGATCGGCTGCCAGGACCCCTCGATCAGGTTGTGCAGTACGTCGTCCCCGAACGCCTCAGGCGTGCGTTTGGCCGCCCGTTCGAGTACGGATGACCACTCGGTGCCGGGCTTCACATGCAATGCCATGACCACAAGCGTGCCAGGGTCAACGGCGGGTACGGGGCCTGCCTTCGTCCAGGGCCGCCTGAGCAGCAACAGGGTCGTACGAGCACAGCGAGGTGACGTCCTCCGCTGACGGCGTCACCGACGGCGTTTCGGCTTCAGGATCCGGCGTCGTGGTGGGCGTCGGTGTCGGTGTCGTCGGGGTGGCCGGCTCGCCATTGGCCACCGGATCGGCCAGCGCCGTGGAGACGAAGTCGCGGATCACGTCATAGTCGGGATAGGCGGGCGTGATGACCGTGTTGTCGAACACCAGCGAACGGACTTCGGCATCCTTGACCAGCACGCCTAGGTCCACGAAGGCCGGCAGCACCGGCCTCGGGATGTCGGTAAGGACCAGCTCTGGTGCGGTCTCCGCGATGTCCTGGTATTTGCTCAGCAGCGTGAACGGATCGGCGGCAGCGATGATCGCGTTCATCGCGCAGCGCTGCCGGGCCATCCGCGAGTAGTCCGACAGCCCGTACCTGCCCCGGGCGTACCAGAGTGCGTCGTCGCCCTTCAGGAGCTGATTTGGCCCGGGGGTCAGATAGTCGTCCGGGCGGATCCCGGCACTGTCGTCGCCACCGATCGGCACCCACTCGTTGACGTTGACCGTGATGCCGCCGAGGATGTCCACCAGCGTCCGGAAACCGTCCAGGTTGATCAGCAGGTAGTAGTCGATCCGCAGGCCGAGTGCCTCCCCGACGCCGAGTTTGAGTGCATCGGCTCCGAGGTTGTCGGTGCGGCCGAGGATGCCCGGGTGCTCGGTCGGCACCCCCTCGTACACCGCGTTCAGCAGCCCATCGCTCTCGGTGGCGCCCTCGAAACCGTCTGGGTAGGCATCCCGCAGCGGCCCCTCTGGGAAGGGCAGTTCCTCCAGGTTGCGCGGCAGACTGAACAACGTGGTGGCCCCGCTGCTCGTGTCGGTGCTTGCCACGATCACGCTGTCGGTGCGGATGCCGTCCCGGTCGGGGGCGCCGTCACCGCCGAGCAGCAGGACATTGACCCGCTCCTTGTCGCCGAACGGATTGCCGTCAATCAGCGGCCCATCCGGGACCGTCGCGCTCTGCCCATCTTCAGCGAAGATCTCCGCGAGGGTGTCACGGGCCAGGAATGCTGCGTTCGCCGCCGCCGCGGCGGGTAGGGCGATCCCGAGGCACAGGGTCGCCATCACAGCGGCGCCCAGCGTGCGTTGCCCCGTACGCAGTCCCCTTGGTCGGAGCAGCACGTGCCCGGTGAGGATCACCGTGATCCAGCCGACGCCGAGGATCACCGCGCCGACGCCCAGCACCGCGAGCGCGTTCGCGTCTACAAGCAGGTGCAGCAATCTGCGCTGGTCCCAGCGGATGAGCCACACCGCGCCGCAGACGAAACTCAGGAAAACGGTGAGCGTAGCCAGCCCGAGCGCTCGCCGCCCGACAAAGAGATAGGCCAATCCGGGGATCAGAGCGCCCAGGACGCTCAAGGTCAGGACTCGACCGATTCCGGGCCGCCTATACATCCGGTGCCGTGCGCGGGATCCGGCCCGCGGGTCCAGGCGAGGGGGAAGCTGGCGTTGCGCGATCTCCATGGACTCAGGACCACCCAGCGCCGACGCCCGGCTCGCTGACGGAGGTCGACTGGCGGTTGCCGCTCGACCAGAAGTCCGCGGAGCTCGACCGGACCCCGCAGGCGCTCGACCGGATGCGGCCGGCGTGCCGCGCGGGGGCGAGGGCACGCGACCGGGTGACCCGGGCGCTCGACCGCTGGCGGGAGCGCTGCCGGGCAGTGGCGGAGGGTGGCGGTGGGGCAGACTGCCTATCGGCAGGGGAGCGGTATCGCTACTCACGACTCACTCCCTCTCCGATCCCGACACGGTTGTCCTAGGTACCCGAGTGAACATGGTGGCACTCGACCGCCATGGCTGGCCGAAGGCGACACGTCAGTGATACGTCGTGGCGGCCTCGATGGTTACCTGACACTGCAGCTCGCCCGTGAGGTAAAGCGTTGAGCTTACGGCCTCGCCCTGAGCAGGAGGCTTCCCCGCAGTCGATCTTCCAGAGCCGCGCCCGGGGGCCATGGCCGACTACGCGGGCTACCTGCCATTTTGCGGAACCGCGGTCGCCTTGTCTGCCGGCAGGTAGATCACCAGGCGTCGGCGGTCAGCGTCCGGAAGCTCGAGGGTTTCGAAAGCCAGCCGAAATCTTCCCACCTCGGGATGGGGCAGCGACGTGATCCAGGCGCGCTTGCGGGTCAGTGCCGCGCTCTCCCAGCGATCGGTGATCCCAGCGCCGGCCTAACGTCCCATCCGATCGGGGAACAGCCGTGCATCGCCGCCAGTCGCGCGATGCTCGGGGACACCGTCAAGATTGAACGAACTGGACCTCCAGTTCATCGAACCACAGGACACGTCCAACTCGAGTCGATCATTGGAGTCGCGCGGGTTCCTTGGCCCGTAGCGGGCTGGGACCGGCCCCGCAAGACCGGTCCCAGCCTGCTATGCGTTAGCCGGCGAATGCCCTGACCAACCGAGCGGCGTCACCACCCCGCCCGGAGTTGGCCCGCGAGCCGGTCAGGTTGCCGCTGTTCGCGGCGGTGTCGGACTCGTTGGAACCACCCACGGTGCTGGTGTCCCCACTCTGAGCGTCGCCGCCAGTGGCGTTGTTGCTGGCACTGACCGAACCACCATCACCGGCAGCACCGGAGTTGGAGATGTTCCCGGTGTCGGACTCGTTCGCCGAGTTGCTTCTGGCGTTCGTT
>JBPCPI010000119.1:0-4510 GCA_050999295.1 Geodermatophilaceae bacterium
CTGAGGTTCTCGACCTCGAGCAGGGGCTCCACTAGCGCCGGAACTTGGGGTCGAGCGCCTCACGCAGGGCTTCCCCGAGCAAGGTGAAGCCGAGGGCCGCGATGACGATGCAGATGCAGGGGTAGAAGGCCAGCTGCGGCGCGACGGTGAGAAACTTCTGCGCCTCGGCCAGCATGCTGCCCCACTCCGGAATCGAGCGGTCGGCGTTACCGAGACCGAGGAAGGACAGCGCCGCTGCCTCGATGATCGCGGTGGCCAAGCTGAGCGTGGCCTGCACGATCACCGGAGAGATCGAATTCGGCAGCACGTGCCCGAAGATGATCTTGGAAGTGGGTACGCCGAGGCAGCGCGAAGCGACGGCGTAGTCGGAGTTTCGCTGCGCCAGCATCGACCCGCGCAGCAGCCGGGCGAAGATCGGGATTTGGGTCACGGCGATCGCCACCATGATCGAGAACGGGTTGAAGCCGAGCAGCAGCGCGACCGTGATCGCCATCAGTAGCCCGGGAATTGAGAGCATGATATCGACGAAGCGCATGACGACGGTGTCGACTTTGCCGCCCAGTCCTCCGGCCAGAATGCCGAGGGCCATCCCGGCGGCCAGGCCCATCAAGGTGGAGACGATGCCGATCAGCAGCGACTGCTGAGACCCGAGGATCAACCGGGACAGCTCGTCGCGCCCCAGGTTGTCGACACCGAGCGGAAAGCCGTCTCGTGAGCCGGGGATGTTGTTGGGGCGCACCTCGGAGAGCAGGTACAGCGTCTTCGGGTTCTTCGGTGCCAGCCAGGGCGCGAACACCGCGACGAAGACGAAGATGGCGACCAGGACCGCGCCGAAGATGGCTACCGGGTTGCGGCGCAGTCGCCGGAACGCGTCACGCGTCAGCGACACCCCGGCTTCGTCGGGTCCCGTCGCCGTAAGCGCGGCGAGCCGGTCGATCCGCTCCTTCTTGCCAAGATCAGGACCGATACCTCGGCTCGACTCCTTGCCCAGATCAACAGACATCAGCGGACTCGGACGCGCGGGTCGATGAGACCGTAGGAGATGTCGACGAGCAGGTTCACCAGCACGTAGACCACCGCCAAGATCAGAATGAAGCCCTGTAACACCGCATAGTCTCGCGCGAAGATCGAATCCGCCAGGAAGGAGCCCACCCCACCGAAGGCGAAGACCGTCTCGGTCAGCACCGCGCCGGACAGCAGCAGCCCGGTCTGCAGGCCGATGGTGGTCGCGACGGGCAGCATCGCGTTGCGTAGGATGTGCCGTCGCCTGATGGTTGCAGCGGCGAGGCCCTTGGACTCGGCAGTGCGCACGTAGTCCTCGTTGATCACGTCGAGGACCGAGGCGCGGGTGATCCTAACGATGATGGCCAGCGGAATCGTGCCCAGGGCGATGCCCGGCAGGACCAAGTGCAGGAAGGCGTCCAGCGCCGCGTCGAACTCCCTCGTCAGCAGGCCGTCCAGGACGAAGAAGCCGGTCGGGTGGGTGGCGTCGATACGGACGTCCTGCCGGCCGGATCCGGGAAAGATGTTGAGCTCGACCGAGAAATAGAACCGCAGCAGGTAGGCGAGGAAGAACACGGGAACGGTGACACCCAGCAGCGACGCGACCACCGATGCGCTGTCCAGGATGCCGCCGTGGCGGCGGGCGGCGAGATAGCCGAGCGGGATGCCCACGGCGACGGCGAACACGATCGCGAACGCCGTCAGTTCGATGGTGCCGGGAAAGCGCTGCAAGAATTCGGTGGTCACCGGCCGGCCGGTCTGGATCGACGTGCCGAAGTCAAACTGCACCACGCGGCCGAGGAAGCGCCCGTACTGCACGAACAGCGAGTCGTTCAGCCCGAGCTGCTCGTTGATGGCTTCGATGGCCTCGGGTGTCGCCCGCTCTCCCAGGAGAGCTCGACCGGGCCCTCCCGGGAGGTTTCGCAGCCAGACGAACAGCAGCACCGACAACCCGAACAGGATCGGGATGAGCTGCAACAACCGCCGAGCCAGGAAGCGGAGCATTCAGCTGTGCTGAGCTACTTGTTCAGCGAGACCGTGGCGAAGTCCTCCGACGTCAACGGGCTGGGCACGAGCCCTTCGACGTAGTCGGCGACGACCAGCGCCGGTGGCGAGTGTGAGATCGGGACCGCCGGCAGGAAGTCCATGATCTGCACGTTGAGGTCCTCGTACAGCGCGATCCGGGCGGCCGGATCCGGCTCGGAGTCCGCCGTGGCGAAGGCGTCGAACAGCTCCTGGTTGGCGTACCCGCCGAAGTCCAGCTTCGAGATACCGCCGGCCTTGGCGTCGAAGAACGTCCCGATGAAGTTGTAGGCGTCGTTGTAGTCACCGGTCCAGCCCAGCAGGTGGATGTCGGCCAGGCCGGAGGCGGTCGCATCCAGGTAGTCCGGGTTCCAGGGCAGTGCGACCGGCTCGATCACGAAACCGACCTCCTGCAGGTTCTGGCTCATCACCTCGAAGATCGCGGCCGGGTCCGGCATGTACGGCCGGGTCACCTCGGTCGGGTAGTAGAACTTCAGGGTCGTGCCGGCGGCACCGGCCTGCTCCAGCAGGTCCCGGGCCAGGTCGGGGTCGTAGGCGTACTCGGTGACCTCGTCAGTCCAGCCATCCACCGTGTCCGGCATGAACTGGGTGGCCACGGTTGCGCCGTCGGGAAGCTGCGAGCTGACGATCGATTCGCGGTCGATCGCGTGCGCTATCGCCTGCCGGACGCGGACGTCGGCCAGCGCCGGGTTGATACCCGCCGCCGCGGCCCCGTCGAACTGTCCCTGGTTGATGCCGAGGTAAAGGATGTTGAACGCGTCCCGGGTCAAGACGTTGAAGCCCTGGTCCTCGAGGTCGGTGATGTCACCCGGCGCCACGAAGTCGAAGCCGTCGATCTCACCCGCCTCCAGCTCCTGCTTGCGGGTGTTGCCGTCCGGGATGGTCCGGAAGATGATCGAGTCCAGGCTCGCCTTCTCACCCCAGTAGTCGTCGTTGCGCGCGATCGTGATCTCGCCGTTGGCCAGATCCCAGTTGTCGAGTTTGAACGGCCCGGTGCCGGTGGGGTGCTCCAACGCGTACGGCGGGTAGGACGGGGCATCGGCGTTGCCGCCGACGTTGTCCGCGTCGTACATCTCCAGCGCCGTCGGGCTGGAGATCGAGAACGACGGCAGCGCCAGCGCGGCCGGGAACCGGCTGCTCACCCTGCTCAGCTCGATCGCGACGGAAAGCTCGTCCTCGGCCGTGCACGAGGAGAAGATGTTCGGGGTCTCGGGAGTGTCGGCGAATCCGCCGAAGACGTCCTGCCAGTAGCCCGTGACGCTGGGACTCTGGGCATTGCCGGTGAAGTTGTACCAACGGTCGAAGTTGAAGCACACAGCCTCGGCGTTGAAGTCCGTTCCGTCATGGAACTTCACACCTTCGCGCAGCGGGAAGGTGTAGGTCAGGCCGTCGTCGCTGATCTCGGGGAAGTCCGTCGCCAGGGCCGGGGCCAGGTCGGCGGAACCTTCCTCGGAGGTCAGCAGGCCCTCGTAGATCTGGCGCAGCACGCGGAAGGTCTCGCCGTCAGTCGCGAACGCCGGGTCGAGGACGCCGGGGTCAGCGCCGGCGCCGAAGACCAGGGTGCCGCCGCTGGGCTGGTCGCCCTCGCCCGTCGGTTCCTCGCGATCGCTCGAAGCGCACGCGCTGGCGGCCAGGATCGCGACCACCGTCGATGCGATCATCGCGAAGCGCCTGCTGCGTCGTTGCATGGCCCACCTATCCCATTCCTTCAGCGCCGGCACATGCGTGCCGGTCGTCCTGGTCTGATCACAGTCCGAGCGGACCCTAGTCGCCCGCTCGCCCGCTGGCGAGATGCCGCTCCCGACTGATACCGGATAGCAACGCCGGGGATGGCTCAGAAATCCACCCGGCGGCGGCCTTCGAACGCCCTGCCCAGGGTGACCTCGTCGGCGTACTCCAGGTCGCCGCCCACCGGCAGTCCGCTGGCAAGGCGGGTCACGAGCATCCCCATCGGCTTGACCAGCCGGGCGAGGTACGTCGCCGTCGCCTCGCCTTCCAGGTTCGGGTCGGTGGCCAGGATGAGCTCGGTCACCGTGGCGTCCTGCAGGCGAACCATGAGCTCCCGGACTCGCAACTCGTCCGGGCCGATCCCCTCGATCGGGCTGATCGCGCCGCCGAGCACGTGGTAGCGGCCGTGGAACTCGTTCGTCCGCTCGATCGCCACAATGTCCTTTGGCTCCTCGACGACGCAGATCACGTCCAGCGAACGCCGGGGATCGCGGCAGATCCGGCACTGCTCTCCCTCGTAGACGTTCCCGCAGGTCCGGCAGAACGCGACGTCGTCCTTGACCCGCTGCAGCGCCGCCATCAGCCGCGTCACGTCGGCGCTGTCCGCCGTGAGCAGAAAGAACGCGATCCGCTGCGCTCCCTTGGGACCGATCCCGGGGAGTCGGCCGAGTTCGTCGATGAGGTCCTGTACGGCGCCCTCGTACACCCCTACATCCCGGGCAGGCCGAGTCCGCCC
>JBPCPI010000028.1:0-3241 GCA_050999295.1 Geodermatophilaceae bacterium
CCCCGGATGTTCGGAGTCCTGCCGACCACGGTCGCCAGTTTTGTCCACGACTTCGTGGGCAGCACCCAGCGAGCTCGGTAGCTGTCCATGCCGACATGTGTCGGACGCTCGCTCAGCGATTGCCGCCAGTGCGCTCTCAACGCTGCCACTGTCTCGCCGCCGAGGTCGATCGTGCGTCGGCTCGTGCCTTTGGGCTCCTTGGTGACGATCTGCCAGTCCGCGTCCGTGGTGCGCTGGGAGACGACGCTCAGCGTTCGTTGCTCCAGGTCGACATCGGCCCACCGCAGCCCGGCCAGCTCGCCGCGGCGCAGCCCGCACGCCAGCGCGAGCAGCCACGCCGCATACAGCCGATCGCCTGTAGCCGACCGTAGAAACGCCGCGGCCTGCTCGGCGTTCCAAGTGCGCATCTCCGTGCGGCGGCGCGCCGGCACCTTCGCGTGCTGAGCCGGATTAGCTGCCAGGAGCCTGCAGTCGACCGCATCGCTCAGCGCCTTGGTCAGGACCCGGTGCACCAGCCGCACCGTCGTCGGCGACAAGGGCTTTCCTCCCTTTCCTCCGCCGACTAGCAGATCGCCGTACAGCGCCCGTCAGCGTCGCACCCGTTACGGAGGACAACCGGACTCGCCCGATCCGCGGCTGGACGTAGAGCTCGAGGATGCTCCGGTAGTTCGTCCAAGCGGTAACGGCGAGGCAGTCGCATCCCTGCGAGCCACTCCTGGAGGTAGTCGCCCACGCTTCTTCGAGCATCGAGGGCTACCTCGCCGCGGGCCGCCTGACCGACGAACTCAGCCAGCGCAGCCTCAGCAGCCTTCCGGGAAGGGAAGCCGCCCTTGGTCACCTGCCGTCGCTTCTGCCCCTCCGCAGCGGGCACGTCGACGTGCTAGGTCCAAGAACCGTGTGACTTGCCGCAGGCACGTTGTCGGCCCTGCGCGTCGCGTCGAGTCGGGCAGGTGCAGCGTTTGTACGTCGACCCCTTCACAGCCACATCCCGTTGCTAGCGCGGCCGTTAGCAGATGGCACGAGAGTACTGCAGGTGCGCAGCTTTCGTTAGCAATTCGCTAGCAACATCCCATCATCAACCACTATGAATCTACCTGGCACGTCGCTGACTTGCGGTTTCTCTGTCGGGACGACAGGATTTGAACCTGCGACCCCTTGACCCCCAGTCACTCCCCGGGCGTGTCGGCGCATGTCGCTGGATGCCCTGCTGTGCCGCTGATCTGCATGTTTCGTCGCGTCGCAGTGTCGCCATCGGCCGCCTTGTGATGCTGGTGCTGTGGGGTTCGTGAGCATTTCGTTAGCAGAGCCAAAGGCCGTCCGAGTCAAGAGTTCACCCTTCGGCTCCTTCATGAACAGCACCTGCCGACCCGCCTGCGCCCACTGCCACCGTGCCCGGTCTGTTGGCTGGCAACGAAGAGCAGGATCGGGAGGGGTGGATGTCGACCCCCGGATGCACTCCGGACACGAGGCCGCCCTGCTCCGACTGTTCGGCGATCTGCACCGCACCTCACCTCACCACGACACGCTCGACCTGCGGCCCGCGCTGACCAGGGCCGGGTTCCTCGACGAGTACTGCGCTCGCCACCGCTCGGTCGTCCTGCCAGGTGTCCTTGGCTACAGCGAAGCGCTGCGCAGCTGATCACCGGAATACTCCGCCGCAGCACGGACGCGTACCAATCCAGATCACGGCCGGACGACGAGTAGGTCGCCCGCGACCTGGCCGCGCTCAGCTCACGACGCCCCGGAGGTCGGCTGCCGCGAGGGCACCACGGCGCCGTCGGCGTCGGCAACGTAGGTCACCTTGATCCAGCTCACTGAATCGCCTCGCACCGAGACACTCGACCAGTCACGTAGTTCAGTCCAGCCGATGCTGTTCTTGACCTTCATCTGCAGCTTGGGGCCTTCTATGGTCAGCTCTCGGTTCTCGAGCTTCTGGTCGGGGGTGTAGTCCCCCACGTACCCGCGCAACTCGGTCTCGTCCTCCAACCGCAGGTGCACCCAAGGGGTGGCCCGGTCAGGGCAGCGTTGCCTGAACAGCTGGAACCAGATGCTGCCCTCGACGATGTGGCCCCTGGCGCTGCGGCGCAGCGCTCGGTCGGTCAGGGCGGCGAGTCCGCACGCCAGCAGCAGTTCCCCCAGCAGTGTCCACGCGACCAGCCCCAGGTTGGTTTGGAGGTAGGCGTCGCCTTCGTCGAGCCATTGGACCGGGTCGGCGAAGAGGACGGGGGACAGCAGACGGATCATGGCGAGGATGGCTACTGCGGCAACCGTGAACACCAGACTCGTCAGGGCCACCCGGCTGGCCTCTCGAAAGGCGGTCTGCTCGATCGAGGGCCGCCGGCGCTCGCGTAACAGCTCGAACACTAGGCCGGGGGCGACCAGACCCAGAAATGCCAGAACCGCGCCGAGGGTCTAGGGAATCACGTCGATGGCCTACGCCGGTCCTCCGTCCCGGTGTCCGCTGCCGCCCGACATGACGCGCTCACGGCGGCGGAAGGCTCGACTGATCAGGTGGACGTGTCGGCCTTATGGGCGGCAGTCGAGACGGTCGCGCCACGATCGATCGTGCCCGACGCGATCGGGGTAGTCGAGGAGCTGGTCCCTGATGATGCCGGTTCGGCGGAGTCGGCGATGCGCGCGGCGCTGGTGGGCCGGTACAACACGGTCCGCCCGTTCCTGACGCTGCTGGGTGAGTCGAGTGCTCTGCATGCGGCGCCAGAGGGTGAGCGGGTGCTGGCCGCGGTGCGCCGGCTGCCCGAGCTGGCCCGTCGCCGGGTGGCGCAGAAGCCGCTCGGTGCGGAGGAGGTCGACGTCGAGCTGGTCACGCCGGCGTGGAAGCGGGCCGTGTACGCGAACCCGGACCTGCCAGCCGGCGCGGTGGACCGCGACGCGTACGTGGTGTGCGTGCTGGAAGGTCTGCACCGGGCGCTGGGCCGCAGGGATGTGTTCGCCCGCCCCTCCCAGCGCTGGGCCGACCCGCGCGCCCACCTGCTCTCCGGCGAACGGTGGGAGGCGGTGCGCGAGGACGTGCTGGCCGGGCTGAGCCTCACCGACACGGCACCAACCCATCTGGCTCGGCAGGTGGTCGCGCTGGACGGCGAGAAGGTCGTCGTCATGCATCGCGTCAAGTGCCATGTTGGTGGGATACCAGACCGCCGGCCTCGAGAAGTGACGACACGCAAGCTGGAAACAGGAATGGGTGGAACCGCTGTCGCGCAACGCGTCGTACAGGCCGCCGCAG
>JBPCPI010000043.1:0-3280 GCA_050999295.1 Geodermatophilaceae bacterium
GTGCCACGCAGGGCCGTACGCACGCCATGAGGTCCGTCGCTGCCTGCGTCATAGTGGGCGGAAAGGGACGCTGACTGGTTGCACCTGGCTTCCCCGATCGTCACGTACCAACCCAGAGACCATGCGCTCCATCGGACAGCCAGTGAAGTTGGTTTTTTCGGCCCGAGCGAACCCCGGCTTGCCACGGTCGGGCGCTGTTGCGGGCCTCGCCCGCAACAGCGAGCAGGCGACGGACCTCTGCAACGGTGAACACCCCCCCCAGTGCCCTGGTTCGGATGACCCGGCCCGGACGGCGCCCCGCGCTTGACACGGCAAAGGCCGGCTCGGTGCGCCGACGCTGCGCGAGCGGTCTGCGTGTCTGCCCACGACGCCGCCCGAAGGAGCGGGCACCTCAACTGAGACTAAAAGTGAGACTAGAGCCCAGAACGCGGCTCCGTGCCCGTTGGGCGACCAACGGGACGGAACCGGCATTTGTGCTGGTCAGAGCACACTTGCCAAGTGGCGGAGGATAGGGGATTCGAACCCCTGAGGGCGTTAACCCAACCCGCTTCCCAAGCATAGTCATCGACTGTCCCGATCCGGGCGCTCTTGCGACGTTCTATGGCGCGATGTTGGACTGGAAAGTCGACGCCTCCTCCGACTGTGCGGAGGTCCGCGCGGAGTTACGGTCAATTGCATCTGGACCGAACGCGATCCAAAGTCTTGTACGAAACTCTCGCTGGAACGTACACTTCTGGTATGGCGACCATGAACATCAGCGCAGCGCGTGATCACCTGCCCGAAGCGGTCGAGACCGCGCGGACCGAGGCGGTGTTTCTGGAGCGCTACGGTCGACGCGCCGGTGTTCTGGTCAGTCCGGAGCGCTATGAGCAGCTCATGGCGGCACTGGAGGACGCCGAGGATGTCGCTGCCTTCGATTCCGCTATGGCCGAGGAAGGTCCCAACATTCCCTGGGAGCAGGTCAAGGTCGACCTCGGCTGGGTGTGAGCCAGTACCGCATCGAGGTTCGCCCGGCCGCCGTCAGGGCGTTGCGCAAGCTCGACCCCCAGGTCCGCGGCCGCATCCAAGGTGCCATCGCCCTGCTCGCACAAGATCCACGTCCCCCGGGAGCCCGCGGGCTGAAGGGGCGAGACGGGCTGCGCGTTCGCGTCGGTGACTACCGCATCATCTACACAGTCGACGATCGCGTACTCACCGTGGTCGTCGTCAGACTCGGCCACCGCCGCGACGTCTACGACCGATGAAGTCACCCGATGCGAGACACGGAGCCACAAACTGATCCGTGGTGATCAGCCACAACGGCCGCTGTCCAACGGCACTGCGCGGTGCCGCCGCTGATCACCCGGGCTCCGGGAACGGTTGTACCGGTCGCCGATCGGTGACCGGACCGGGATCCCAGCGGCGACCCGAGGCAGATGCCCTTGCCGCCGTACCGACTGCGGTATAACGCCGGCTCTGATGGCAACCATCCACGTCGACTTCGACCGGGTGCAGCAGCTTTGGCGGGGCCTGGACGAGGCTGTCAAGGCCCCGGCAACCCCTACCAGCGCCTCGGCGACCAGGCCGCCGCATGCCCGGCCGCGACAGCGGCGCGAGGAACACCAAGGAGGTGCTCATGTACGCCAACGTGTACAGCGACATGAACCCCCATCCGACCCGGTGCCGGCCACGCCCATCGGCAGATCCGGTAGTCGACCCAGCCCTGGGCGCCGCCAACGAAAGCGTCACCGTTTGAGCTGACAGTGGCGCTACGAAGCGCTGTGGGTTTGCCTCGCAAAAGTGGGCCGTGGTGCTTTGCACGGCGGCGTTCGTTCGGGACACTGAGCCGACCCGGGGTGGACCCGGGAGGACCCGACGGGTTGACTGAGGCACCGGTCCGTCAGGGATCGGTTCTGGAAGCAGGGAGACGCGCGATGGCGTTTGGTTGGAAGGTCGTCTACGACGGAAAGACCCCGCCGCCGGGTGCGGCCGTCGCGCCCGACGAAAGGTTGTCCTGGGGCAGGACCGCCGGGCTCGGGGCGCAGCACGTGGTCGCCATGTTCGGCGCCACCTTCGTGTTCCCCCTGATCATGGGTCTCAACGCGCAGCTCGCGATCATGATGAGCGGCATCGCCACGATCTGCTTCCTGCTGATCGTCCAGAACAAGGTTCCGAGCTATCTCGGCACGTCCGCGGCGTTCGTGGGCGGTGCCTTCGCGATCTACGGCCAAGGTGGCGACCCGGCGGACGTCACCGGGGCGGTGCTGATCGCCGGTGTGGTGCTCGCCGCGGTGGGCGTCCTGATCCACGTCCTTGGGCCGGGACCCCTGCATGCCGTCCTGCCGCCCGTCGTCACCGGCGCCGTGGTGATGTTGATCGGCTTCAACCTCGCTCCCGTGGTCGCGAACATCTACTGGCCGCAGGACCAGTGGGTCGCACTGCTCACGATGTTCTTCGTGATCCTCGCCGCGGTCGGACTCAGGGGATTCGTCGGCCGGATCGCCATCTTCCTCGGCCTGATCTTCGGCTACCTCCTGTCGTGGATCTTCGACCGGTTCGGCCAGATCACCTCCGTGCTTCCGGGTCAGAACCTCATCGGTCCCGACGGTGAGGCATGCGACGCCGAGGGCGCCTACTGCGTCGCCACAGCGTTCGCCCACGACCGGGTGAGCTGGTCGGGGGTCCAGGCCGCCGACTGGGTGGGTCTTCCGCCCGCGAGCGACTTCGCCAACGGCATCGTTGGCTGGCATGCACCGACCTTCAGCTTTGCCTTCATCCTGCTGATGCTGCCAGCCGTGATCGCCCTGGTCGCCGAGAACACCGGCCACGTGAAGGCAGTCGCGGAGATGACCGAGCGAGACCTCGACCCGGTGATGGGCCGGGCGATCGCCGGCGACGGGATCGCCACCGTGATCACCTCCTCGGTGGGCGGCTCGCCGACGACGACGTACGCCGAGAACATCGGGGTGATGGCAGCCACCCGCGTCTACTCCACGGCCGCCTACTACGTGGCCGCGATCGTGGCGATCATGTTCGGCCTCAGCCCGAAGTTCGGCGCCGTCGTGACCGCGGTCCCGGGCGGTGTGCTCGGTGGGATCACCGTCGTGCTCTACGGCATGATCGGCCTGCTCGGCGCCAAGATATGGAAGGAGAACGGCGTCGACTTCGCGAACCCCGTCAACCTCGTCCCCATCGCCGCGGGAATCATCATCGCCATCGGCGACACCACGCTCTCGGTGACCGACAACTTCTCGCTGGCCGGCATCGCGCTGGGCACGATCGTCTGTCTGGTGGCCTACCA
>JBPCPI010000049.1:0-9588 GCA_050999295.1 Geodermatophilaceae bacterium
GTCGAGCAGGCCCGGCAACACGGCCGCGAGCGGTGCGACCAACCGCGGGAAGTAGATCTTGGTGACCAGCCCCGCGTTGCTGACCAGACTCTCGGTGACCGCACTCAGGGTCGAGGTGAAGTAGGACCAGATGACGAAGCCGAGGAAGGCATAGGCGAAATAGGGGATCCCGTCACTGGGCACCCCGGCGATCTTGCGGAACACGAAGGTGATCACCACAGCGCCGGCCAGCGGCTGCAGGATCGCCCAAGTCAGGCCGAACGCGGGCAGCTTGTAGCGGACCTTCAGATCTCGTACCGCCAGGAACACGATCAACTCGCGGTAGGCAATGAGCTCGGGCAGATTCAGGAAGCGCCTGGTCCGGATAGCTGGATTTTCGATCCATCTCGTATCTCCGTTCACGCACCGTAACCTATCCATCGCCGAAAGTCGGGAGATACCATCTTCGTCAATTACCCTACGCACAAAGGCGACGATGTCATACCTCTACGTAGACCTCGATCTACACGATCCAATCCCTACGCTCATACTGCGTGATGGAGACACCGGGTTGGGGGTTGTCGTCCGGCGGCGTGAGGTGCTCGTGGGGTTCGTCCTTACCGAACTTCCGCGCGGAAGCACGGTCTCTGCCCGCGACCTGGATGCGCTGATAGGCGCCGCCTGCGCCACCAAGCTGGTGCAGGAGAACGTGCTGGAGTCCCTGGGTGGTCGGGGCAGGCCAAGTCAGATCTGCCTGACCGTGGCCGTGTGCACACACGATCGAACAGCCGGACTCGAGCAACTGATGGCCAGCCTGCTGCCCTTACGCGAGGAGACGGCATTCGAGGTGCTCGTCGTCGACAATGCTCCATCGGACGACTCCACCAGAACCTTTGTCTCAACACTGCCCGATGTCCGCTACGTACGGGAGGATTGCACCGGCTTGGACTTCGCTCGCAATCGCGCCGTGGCCGAGGCCACCGGTGAGGTGCTGGCCTTTCTGGACGACGACGTGGAAGTCGACCGCGGCTGGTTGACGGGGCTCCGGCTGGCCTGGGGGGAGCACCCCGACGCCGGCTGCGTGACCGGGCTCGTCCTTCCGTTCGAGCTGGCCACCCGGGCGCAGATCACCTTCGAGCTCTACGGCGGCTTTCGCCGTGGCTTCGACACGCTGCGATACGTCGGCCAGTCGCTACCGGGCAACCGGCTCTATCCCCTTGGTGCCGGCATCTTCGGTGCCGGCTGCAACATGTCCTACCGGCGCGACCTTCTTCAGAAGCTGGGCGGCTTCGACGAGGCTCTGGACACCGGCCGCCCACTCCCCGGAGGCGGCGACTTGGACATGTTCTACCGGGTGGTGCGGTCGGGTTACCCGCTGGTCTACGAGCCGCAGTACGCCGTGTTCCACAAGCACCGACGCGAGCACAGCCAACTTCGCCGGCAGCTGTGGACCTGGGGGACCGGTTTCATGGCCTATGTCGTCAAGACGTTTCGGGCCGATCCGGTCGGGAACATCAAGCTGGTCTGGCTCGTGGCTTGGTGGTTCCGGTTCCACGTCCAGGAGGTTGTACGCAGCATGCTCCGCCGAGACCCACTGTCCCCTGAGCTTGCGGTCGCCCAGCTCGCCGGCGGCGTCGTCGGCCTGACCGGCAGCTATGGGCGTTCTCGCCGCCGAAGCGCGGCGATCCGGGCGCAGGTAGCCAGTCGGGCCCAGGCATGAGGACGCCCATCGCGCTCATCCACATCGATCTGGCGGTCGATTCCGCCGATCGGCATTACAAAGCCGTGACCGGTCAGGTCAAGCCAGGCCAAGGGGTGCGACTGGTGCTCTGGCGGCACGATCTCCCACTGGGGGAGGTCCACCTGACCGCGCAGGGTTGGCCGGTCTCCAAGCCGCGATTTCGGCAGCTGATCGCCCAAGCCATCGCCCCGGCGGTGGGACAACGCCTGTTCGGCACCGGGTTCGACCCCGCACTGCCCGAGCGCAGGTCGTCCCGAGAGCCTTCGCCGGCACCGGTCGCGAGCACGTTGACCCGACTCGTGAGTCCGCTGGAGGGACTGGCCGAACCAGCCGGGTTCCGGCCGGGTCCCAGCGCACTGCGAGTGTCCGTGGTCGTCTGCACCCGGGAGCGCCCAGAACAGTTGCGCCGAGCACTTGCCGCCGTACAGGCGCTGCGACCGGCACCCGACGAGGTGCTGGTGGTGGACAACGCGTCGGCCTCCTCGGCCACCCGGGAGGTGGTGGACTCCTATCCAGAAGTCGGGTACGTCCACGAGCCGCGTCCGGGACTCAGTGTGGCCAGAAATCGCGGAGCGCGGGAGACCAGTGGTGAGGTCGTCGCGTTCACCGACGACGACGCGGAGGTGCGGCCGAACTGGCTGGCCGGGCTGCTAGCCGGCTTCGATGCCCCAGAGGTGATGGCCGTCACCGGTCTGGTCCTTCCGGCGGCGCTGGACACAGAGGGACAACTGCTGTTCGAGAATCACCTCGGCGGCTTCGGGCAGGGCTACCGCCGCCAGCTCTTCGACTCGGCGTTCTATCGCGGCATGCGGCGCTACGGCGTACCGGTGTGGCGGATCGGCGCGGGTGCCTCCATGGCTGTTCGTCGTCAGGCCTTCGACCTGGTCGGCGACTTCGACGAGCGGCTCGGCGCCGGAGCGGCGGGGTGCAGCGAGGACTCCGAATTCTGGTACCGACTGCTGGCGCAGGGCTGGCACTGCCGCTACGAGCCGGCCGCCGTGGCCGTGCATCACCATCGAGCCGACCGCCATGAGGTGCGGCGGCAGGCGCAGGCCTACCTCCGTGGGCACGTCGTCGCGCTGTTTGCCCAACACGTGCGGTGTCAGGATGCCGGAAACGTGCGCCGCGCCTACGTCGGACTGCCCCGGTTCTATCTCGGCCGCCTGGCCCAGGCCGCCTTCGTCTCCGACGACACCGTCACCGCCGAGATCAGAGGCTTCCTCGGCGGTCTGGTCGGTGGAACGCTGGCCTTGCCCTCCATGTCCAGGGGAGGGTCGCTTGCCCCACGCCGGAAGTTCCTGTCCGGCAACCCATTCCCGCATCCCTACACCGAAGGGTTTTACTTCCGGGACAAGATGCGGGCGATCCACCGGGTGGCCCCGTTCGGTCCGCTGCACCGGATTCTGGAGGTCGGCGGCGGCGCGAGCGGGGTGAGCGCCCTGCTGTATCCAGTGGCACACGTCGTCACCGCTGATCTCGAACCCGGGCACGGGGCGATGGCCGCGAGCACCGAGCGGGCGCAGTTCCTCTGTGCGGACGCCACTCGGCTGCCGTTCGCGGACGGGGCGTTCGACGCTGTCACCTTCTTCGACGTCCTCGAGCACATCCCCGATGACGCCGCTGCCGTGCGGGAGGCGATTCGGGTGCTCGTGCCGGGCGGGGTGATCTTGGTGACCGCACCCAACGAGCACTGGCGTTTTCCGTACTACGCGGTTGCGGCGCCGATCTGCCCGACTGACGAGGACGTGATGGCCGAGTGGGGCCACGTCCGGCGCGGATATGCGCTGTCGGAACTCAATCGTCTCGTCGGCAGTGCTGCACTGCGCTGGGCGACGTTCATCAATCCGGTCACCGTGATCAACCACGATCTGGCGTTCTCCCGGTTGCCCAGTCGGGTACGTCGGGGGCTGCTGTCGATTCTCTCGCCGGTCAGCTGGCTCGGCTACGCCGTGCATCGTCCGCACTGGCCCGGGACCGAGACCGCCGCGGTCTGGCGAACGCCGGTTGCCCTGCGGACGCAGGCCTCAGTCGATCGGCAGCCCTCGGCCGTTGAGCAGACCATGGGGGCCGGCGGTGGCCGGGCGATCTGACCGGTCTCCGGCCGCCGGCCGGGTGGCGATACTGCCCTGGGGTGACCTGATCGAGGACTTCCTCGACCCGATCGGCCTGACCGTCGACGACTTCGTCGAGGAGATGACCGGGGGCTGGCTTTTTGGCTACGTCGATGCGCTGGCCACAGCGGGGATCGACAGCGTGCTCGTCTGCATAACGGCCACGGTGCACGAGCCGGTACGCCGGATCCACCGCCCCAGTGGGGTGCCAATCTGGCTGCTTCCCCCGACCTTGTCCTACCGGCGGGTGCGTCGGCGCCTGCCCGACCCGTGCGCCTGGAACCGCACAACGGCAACGACCGGGTTGGTGGGTGCTCGCGCGCTTGCCGCAGCCGGCCTGCGCCACGTGGCACCGTACCTGTCCACCCCGGTCCGGACGCTGTCGAGCGTCCTGCGGCGGGAGCGGTGTACGGCCATCCTGTGCCAGGAGTACGAGGAGGCCCGCTTCGACGTATCCGTTGTAACGGGCCGATTTCTCGGGGTGCCGGTGTTCGCAACGTTCCAGGGTGGTGACCGGCAGCGCACGATGCTCGAGCGGATCGTGCGGCGCCACTCGATCAATGCCGCAGCCGGACTGATCGTCGCCTCGCAGGCAGAGAGCAGGCGCATTCAGCAGCGCTACCGGATTCCCACGGGGCGGGTCGTCGCGATCTTCAATCCGCTGGACCTGACTCGGTGGCCACTCGGAGCTCGCGCCGAGGCAAGGGCCTTGCTGGGACTGCACGGAGACGCCAAGGTCGCGGTCTGGCATGGACGAGTTGAACTGTGGCGCAAGGGTTTGGACATCCTGGTCCAGGCATGGGCGAAGATCTGCACCGAGCGTCCCGACGACGATCTGCATCTTCTGCTGGTCGGATCCGGCGGCGATTCCGAACAGCTACGGGAACTGCTGAGTGATCCGGTCTTGCGGGGCATCCACTGGCTCGACTCCTACGTGAATGACCGGGCCCGGCTGCGGCCGTATCTCGATGCGGCTGATGTGTACGTGTTCCCGTCGCGTCACGAAGGTTTCGCGGTCGCGCCGGTCGAGGCGATGGCGTGCGGGCTGCCGCTGGTGGCCGCGGACGCTCCTGGGGTGCGGGAGCTGATCCCCCGCGGGGCGCAGGACGGGGGCGCGGTCGTGCCGCTCGGCGACGCGTCTGCGTTGGCCGTTGAGCTGGGTGCGCTGCTGGACGACCGGGCCCGTTGCCGTGAGCTGGGTCAACGTGCCCGGACCAGGGTCGAAACTGCCTTTGCCTCCGCGGCCGTAGGTCGACAGCTCACCGATGTCCTGGCCGGTCGACCAGGGCATACGACGTCGGCCTCCGGCCAGGCAGGCTGCGGATAGCGGTGACTGAGCACATCACAGTCGTCATCCCTACCCGTAACCGCTGCCGGCTCCTGCAGCGGACGCTGGGAACGGTGTTCGCTCAACAGGGCGCCGACTTCGACGTGGTCGTCGTGGACGAAGGGTCGACTGACGACACCCCGGAGATGCTGGAGCGACTGCCGTACGACCGCTTGACGGTGCTGCGTCACGAGCAGGCCAAGGGTGTCGCTGCGGCCCGCAACGCCGGCGTAGCGGCAGCGACCGGACAGTGGGTGGCCTTCGTCGACGACGACGACATCTGGTCGCCGGCCAAACTGGGCGCTCAACTAGCGGCTGCCGAGGAGACGCCCGGGGCGGGCTGGGCGTGCGCCGGAGCGGTCCGGGTCAACGAACAGTTGGAATTGCGCGGTCGTGAGAAGGCACCCGTGGCCTCGACCATCACCGACACCCTGCTTGCCCGAAACGTGATCCCGGGTGGCGCCTCGGGAGTCCTGGCCCGTACAGATCTGGTTCGGCAGGTGGGTGGATTCGATGTGGCCCTGTCGAATCTGGCCGACTACGACCTGTGGATCCGGCTGGGTATGGCTGCCCCGTTGGGTGTGGTCGATCGGCCGTTGGTGGGCTATCGCGTGGCTGCCTCCGGCATGGCACACGACGTGCGTCGCTCCGAGCAGGAGCTGGACTGCATCGAGCAGAAGTACTCGACGGCACGACGAGTCCGCGGCGTGACCCTGCAGCGGGAGAGGTTCCTGTGGTATTTCGGGGCCTTGTCCCTTCGGCAGGGCGACCGCATCCAGGCAATCCGCATACACCGGGACATCGCACTGCGATGTCGTGATCGGCCGGCCTATGCACTCAGCCTGGCTCTGGTCAGTGGTCTGTGGCCCGGCATCCAGCAGGTCCGCGATCGATCCCAAGGTCGCCGCGTTCCCGCCTCCTGGCGTACCGAAGCCGAGACCTGGATTGCGCCGCTGCGGCGAACGACGTGACGTTTCGGTCGACCTTCACCGCGACGGGCCGTGCGGATGAGGGGCGGCCAATCAGGCCTGCGGCTGGGCGACGTTGACCATCCAAGAGATGCCGAACTGGTCCACGCACGCGCCGAACTCATCGCCCCACATCTGCTTCTCCAGCGGGACCGACACCGTCCCGCCCTCGGACAGCTTCTGCCAGTAGCCGCGCAACTCGTCGGTGTCATCCCCGCTCAGGCTCACCGCGACGTTGTCTCCGGGGTTGTGTTCCATCCCAGGCGGGGTGTCAGCACCCATGAGGGTGAATCCGCTGTCGGTCTCGAGCATCCCGTGCATGATCTTGTCGGCGCCCGGGGAGTCCGGCGGGCTGAATTCCCCGAAGGTGTTGAGCGTCAGGGTGCCGCCGAAGACGCTCTCGTAGAACTGCATGGCTTGTCGGGCGTCGCCAGCGAAGCTGATGTACGGGTTCAGACGCGAGGCCATCAGATACTCCTTGTTCGAGTCGAAGTCAGTCCTCGCAGACTATCGGCAGGGGACAACACGGTCATCGGATCGCACCCTGCTTGACGCCTCTCAGGTGCTCGGGCGTTGGTCGGTGGGGAAGTACCGCATCACGCTGGTAGAGGCACTCTCGGAGCTGGCCAGCGCCGTCGCTTCAGGTAACGGGTCCGGCCGTCTCGCAGTCCGGCAGGCTTTGGAGATCGCCGATTCAGCTACCTCATCGGCAACGCAGACCTGCAAGGAAAGAACCTGTCCGTCTGGCGCAACCCCGACCGAATGTGGAGCTGACGCTCGCCTCATGACGCTTGTTCGCACCGGTGGGGATGCTGAGATCCGGTTGAGGTCGCTGTGCGGCACGCCGATCTCGTGGTCACCCCACAGCCCGGCGAACTCGTCGCTTGGGCGAGCGGCGGTAGTCTCGCGGAGCGGCCGACCCTCAGACGACAAGGAGCGATGACGATGCCTCCGGTTCTCCTGGGCCATGGTCCAGTCAGGGTTATTGCGCTGCACGGTTGGTTCGGGTCAGCCACCGGCTGGGGCATGCTGCCCGATCTGATCGACGCGGAGCGGTACAGCTACGCGCTCATCGACTACCGCGGGTACGGCTCGCGACGGCAGGAGCCCGGCGAGTACACGATCCCCGAGATCGCGGCGGACACGCTGGCCGTCGCCGACGAGCTCGGCTGGGACACCTTTGCGCTGGTGGGGCACTCGATGGGGGGCTCGGCCATCCAGCGAGTGTTCGGCGACGCGCCCGGGCGGGTGACGGCCATGATTGGGATCAGTCCGGTGCCAGCGTCCGGCCTCCCATGGGACGAGGACAGCTGGGCGCTGTTCGACGGGGCCGCGCAGAACGACGGGAACCGCTACGCGATCATCGACTTCACGACCGGGAATCGACAGTCGGCCACCTGGGTCAACAAGATGGTGGCTTTCTCGGTGGCTCAATCGTCGCGCGAGGCGTTCGGTGCGTACCTGCCGTCCTGGGGGAAGGGGGACTTCTCCGCCGACCTGCCGCCCGCGGCGATTCCGGTGAAGACGATCGTCGGTGCACATGACCCGGCGCTCGGTGCGGACACGATGGCCGCGACGTGGATGAAGCAGTACCCGGACTCCGAACTCGACGTTCAGCCCAACGCGGGGCATTACACGATGTACGAGACGCCGGTCGCGCTGGTCACCAGCATCGAGAAGACGCTCTCCACCCTGGCGTGACCGCGGATCCGCGCACTGCGACGCTGCACGACCCGCGCAGTTATGTCCGAGGGGTTCCCTTCGACGCGATCGAGGGACTGCGCGCGGACGGGCCGGTAGCCTGGGTGGAAGAGCCGGAACTGCCGGGTCTGCCTGCTGGACCGGGCTATCACCTCGTCCTTGCCCATTCGTTGGTGACCCGCGTCCTCAAGGCCCCGCTGACCTTCTCCTCCTCGGTCGGGGGCACCCAGATCCGGGGCCCGGCGACGGATGCGGACCTGCGCTACGTACAGCGAATGATGCTGAACATGGACCCGCCCGAGCATTCCCGGCTACGGCGGATGCTCAATCGGTCCTTCACGCCGCGGGCGATCGCATCGCTGGAGGGACGCATCGCCGCGCACGCGCGGTCGATCGTCGACCACATGCTGAGCGGCCCGGCGGAATGCGACTTCGCCAAGGACGTGGCCGCCGACCTCCCGCTGCTCGCGCTGGCCGACGTCCTCGGTGTCCCGACCGAGGACCGCTGGCTGTTGTTCGACTGGTCGAATCGGGTGATCGGTTTCCTCGATCCCGACTACGCCGTTTCAGCGGATTTCGACGCGACGACCGGCACGCGTTTTGCACGCGGGGCCGTTTCGGTACGCCCGAAGCCGGACGCCTCCGGGCGGATGCCGGACCCGCGCAGCCGCGCCGGGATGCCGGACCTCTACCGGTACGCGCATCTGCTCGGCGCCGCGAAACGAATCGACCCCGGCACCGACGTGATGTCGATCCTGCTGGCGCAGATGGACGAGAAGGGCGGTCAGATCTCAGTTGAGGAGTTCGAAAACATGTTCTGGCTGTTCGCGGTGGCCGGTAACGAGACCCTGCGAAATGGGTTGCCGGGCGGCATGATTGCGCTGCTCGAGCATCCCAACGCTCAGCGTGCGCTGCGCGCCGATCCGAGCCGCTTCACGACGGCCGTTGACGAGATGCTGCGCTGGTGGACGCCGGTGATGGTGTTCCGCCGTACGGCGACCTGTGACGTGCTGCTCGGTGACACTGCGGTGAAAGCGGGGGACAAGGTGGTCGTCTCGTTCACTGCGGCTAACCGCGATCCCGACGTCTTTTCTGCGCCCGAGGTCTTCGACATCGACCGCACGCCGAACACCCATCTGGCCTTCGGCCACGGACCGCACTTCTGTCTAGGGGCTCACCTGGCCCGGAAGCAGATGCGGGCTCTGTTCAGTGAACTGCTGGGTCGTACCAGTTGGATCGAGGCGACCGGGGGTCCGTCGTACCTGAGGTCGAACTTCCAGCGAGGAGTGAAGCGCCTCCCGATCCGCTGGACCGCCTGAGTCCCGATGCCGCGATGCGTTGCCATGCTCGGCCGTAGGAGCTGCAACCAGGACGAAGTCGACCGCGCGAAGGCGGCTGTGAATCAGCAACTCACGGCGTACAAGACGCTCGTCAAGCTGTGGCGAGTTCGGCTGCCGGCAAGCAAGAAGGTCGACTCCGGGGACAGCAATGTCATCAAGCTGAATCCCCGAGCAGTCAGTCGTGAAGCTCAACATCGGCGACCTGATCAGGCTCACGGCGGAGGACTTCGAGCGTCTTTCGGCAGCGTTCTTCGACGACCTGGAACGCGAGTTCCTGTGACTCAGAAGTCGGCCGGAATGGGCGGGCCGACGACCTGCAGCCCGTACCGCGGGCTGATCTCGCTCCACCGCGGAATCTCTTCCTCGATCGAAAAGCCGTCGGCCCCAGGGAGCCTGCGCTCTGTGGCCGGCATGCCTACCT
>JBPCPI010000103.1:0-11689 GCA_050999295.1 Geodermatophilaceae bacterium
AGCCCGCTGATCGGTCCGTACGACGACCACCCGCGGCCCGCCCAGACCGAGGACTTTGCTCAACTGCTCAGCCGCGGTCACCTCCTGCGCCGGCCAGCCGAGCGAACGTGCCACCTCGACCAGGTCCAACGAATGCGGCGTCCCGAACACCCGCTCGTAGTGCCGCTCGTACTCCGGCCGTCCAGGCTCCAGCTGGGCGAAGATCCCGCCGCCTCTGTTGTCCAACACGACCAGCGTGAGATCGGGGCTCTGCTCCCTCGCCGGAATCGCCAGGCCGCCCAGATCATGCAGGAACGCCAAATCACCGATCAGGGCGAAGGAGGGCCGGGTGGGGTCGGACGCTGCGATCCCGACTGCGGTCGATATCGAGCCGTCGATGCCAGCCACGCCTCGATTCGCCAGCATCTGCACCCCGTCCCTCGGCGCGGCGTACCGGTCTAGGTCCCTGATCGGCGTCGAGGAGCCGAGAAACAGCCGGGAGCCGATCGGCAGCCGGCAGACCAGATCCCGAGCCACCTTCGCCCCACCCAGGTAGGCCTCATCGACGATCCGGTCCTGATGGTTCGACAGCGCATCGCCGGCTGCCGCGAATAGGTCCACCAACGCGGTCCCGGCCCCACCCTCGGCCGACCCGCGTGACGCGTCCTCGCGATGGCGCAGAGCATCGATCGGGAGTCCCCGGTCCGGCCACTGTGGACCGAACTCGTAGCGCTCGACCTGAACATCCTTGTGCTCCAACAGCCGTTGTACGGCCCGGCTCAGCGTCGCCCGCCCTACGCAGACGATGCGCCGCGGCCGATGCCGGTCCAGAAACGCGTCAGACTCGAGCAGCCCCAGATAGGCAGGTACCGCAACCGAACCTGCATTCCCGGTCGGCTCGGCGAGAATCGGCCACCCGTTACGCCGGGCTATCGCGACCGCGATCTCACTGACCTCGACGGTCGTGTCACCTAGGACCAGCCAGGTCGGGTCCACGCCGTCCACATCGGAGAGCGCAGTCTCGGCCGGTCCGGCGCGTGGCTGCCTCGATGTCCACGGCAATCCCCCGGCGCGGCCGTGCAGCGGTTCCGGCCAGTTGTCCTCGGCCTCGCCCCGGCGACCGGACTCGGGCATCCCCGGCAACAACGGGGCGCGCAACGGCAGATTCAGGTGCACCGCACCGGGGCGCCCGTCCACATCACCACGCGCGCATGCCAACGCCTCGCACGCCAGCGAACGCCAACGGTTGTGGCTTCCCTTCCGCCGCTCCGGCACCTCGACGTCGGCGAAGAACCGCACGGCACCGCCGTACAGCCGGACCTGGTCGATGGTCTGATTCGCACCCGTACCTCGCATCTCGGGCGGGCGATCCGCCGTCAGCGCCAGCAGTGCCACACCCGAGTACGAGGCCTCGAGCACGGCGGCGTGCAGGTGCGCAGCCGCCGTACCCGAGGTGGTCAGGACCGGGACCGGCCGCCCGGAGCCCTTGGCCAGACCCAGCGCGAGAAACCCGGCGCTACGCTCGTCGGTGCGCACATGCAACTGCAGTCGCCCGTCGCGCTCGGCTGCCGCCAACGCGAGAGCGACTGGCGCAGAACGAGAGCCAGGAGCCAGCACCGCATGCTCGACTCCGCCGCGGACCAGTTCGTCGACGAACACCTCGGCGAAGGCCGTAGCCGGGTTCACGCCGTTCGTTCTGGACGCATAGCCGGTCCATCGACGGTGGTCAGCCGTTCGGACCATCGTCGGGTTGTCGCCTCGTCGGCCGCCACGTCAGCGCGCAGATCCGGATTCACCGACCGAACCGGAAGAAAGCCGTCGACCGGCACCAGCGGATCGGAGCACACGTCCCCATCCAGCAGCGCCCCCGTGGCCAGGCCACACGCATAGGGCAACTCGGGCAGAGCGGCCGCCAGCGCAACGCCGGCGGCCAGTCCGACCGAGGTCTCCAACGCCGAGGAGACCACCACTGGCAGACCGCACCGCTCGGCAACCGCAAGCGCGCGCCGCACGCCACCCAATGGCGCCACCTTCAACACCGCGATGTCAGCCGCCCCCAACACGGCCACCCGCAAGGGGTCCTGTGCCCTGCGGATCGACTCGTCGGCCGCGATCGGAACATCGACCCGAACACGCACCGCCGCCAACTCCTCCAACGACCTGCATGGCTGTTCTACGTACTCCAGCTCACCGGCGGCTCGGTCGAGCGCGGCGATCGCCGCGATCGCCTCATCGACCGACCAGGCGCCGTTGGCATCCACCCGGATCGCACCGCCAGCGCCAAGCGCGTCCCGTACGGCAGCCACTCGCTCCACGTCATCTCCGAGCGACTGGCCGGGCTCGGCGACCTTCACCTTCGCCGTACGGCAACCCGAAGCCAGCACGACCGCCTGCGCGGCCTCAGCGGTCACCGCCGCGACCGTGCAGTTGACCGGGATCCGGTCTCGCAGCGGAGCCGGCCACGTCCCGGCCGCTGCCTCGACGGCACAGGACCACCAGCGCCCAGCCTCGGCGGCGGCGTAGTCCCAGAATGGCGAGAACTCACCCCAGCCCGACGGTCCGCGGATCAGCATCCCCTCGCGAATTGTGATCCCGCGAAACCGAGTCCGCAACGGAATCGAGTACACCGCCACCGCGCTACGCCGGCCCTGCGATGACGTCCAGGCGGGCTCAGACACGCGGGTTAGATTAGTCGCCGATGGCTCGCCCCCTGACGGTTGTGCCCGCGCAGCCGGTGGCCGCCGTCACGAACGCCCTGATCGACGCCCTGTCCGGTGGCACCGCGCTGTGCGTACTCCCGGCCACCCCTGAGCCATCCGGTCGTGGCTGGGCAACCGCCCTGCACCTGGACCAGCCCGCTCCCGACGAGGTCGCCGCACTGGTCGCAACATCCGGTTCCACCGGCCGGCCACATGCAGTGCTGCTCACCGCGGGGGCGTTGCTGGCCAGCGCGCACGCCGCCTTGCGCCGACTGGACGGGCCAGGGGCCTGGCTGCTCGCCCTGCCGCCGTCCTCGGTCGGCGGTCTCCAGGTACTCATCCGAAGTCACATGGCGAGCCTCGACCCGGTCTGTCTCGACCTCATCGCGGGTTTTCACCCGGACGCCTTCGCGCTCGCCGCGCGGGAGTTGCCCGGCGGTCCGCCGCACTACACCTCCCTGGTGCCCACCCAACTCCGCCGACTCGTCGATGCGGGCGGGGCCGCCCTCGAAGCCTTGGCCGGCTTCGACGCCGTACTCATCGGCGGTGCAGCCCTCGACGCGGCCTTACGCACCGCGGCGGAGGCCGCCGGTGTTCGGATCGTCTCCACGTACGGCATGACCGAGACCTCCGGCGGCTGCGTGTACGACGGTGTCCCGTTAGAGGGAGTGCACGTGCGAGCTTCGCCGACGGGCCTGCGGATCGGCGGCGAAGTCGTGGCCCTCGGCTACCACGCAGAGCCCGAGGAGACGCGGAAGTCCTTTGTGGACGACTGGTTCCGCACTCACGACCTGGGTCAGGTCGCCGGCAACGGAAGGGTTTCGGTGACCGGCCGGATCGACGACGTCATCATCAGCGGCGGCATCAACGTCGCGGCCGGGGCAGTGGAGGAGGTTCTCCGCGACTGCGCCGGGATCGCCGACGTTGCCGTACTCGGGCGACCCGACCCGGAATGGGGCCAAGCCGTCATCGCCCTCGTCGTACCCGTCGCAGGGGGCAACGTCGGCCTGGCCGAACTCCGGGCCTGCGTGGCCGCGCGCATCGGGGCCGCTGCCGCGCCCCGCGAGATTCGCACCGTGCCCGCCCTGCCGCGCCTGCACTCGGGCAAGCTCGACCGGGTTGCCGCGCAACTCCTCGTGGCCGAACCGTCTCCGGAGGGGCTCGGGTGACCGGCCTGCGCGACTGGGTCGCCGGCGCCCGGCCCCGCACGCTCCCGGCGGCGGTAGCTCCGGTACTCGTCGGGACCGGCGCCGCCGCTGGCGTCGGTGCCTTGGATGCCGGCCGTGCGGTGCTGGCCCTGCTGGTCTCCCTGGCCCTGCAGATCGGGGTGAACTACGCCAACGACTACTCCGACGGCGTACGCGGAACCGATGCCGAGCGGATCGGGCCGACGCGGCTGGTCGCGGCGGGTCTGGCCACCGCATCGGCGGTGCGTACCGCCGCGCTGACCTGCTTCGCGATCGCCGCCGTGGCCGGTCTCGTCCTGGTCGCGATGACCACCTGGTGGCTGGTCGCGGTCGGCGCGTTCGCGATCGGCGCCGCCTGGTTCTACACCGGGGGGACCAAGCCGTACGGCTACCGAGCGCTGGGCGAGGTGTCGGTGTTCCTGTTCTTCGGAGTGGTGGCCGTCGTCGGGACTGCCTTCGTGCAGGCCGAGCGGATCCTGCCGCAGGCGGTCGCGGCCTCCATCCCGGTCGGACTGCTGGCCTGCGCGCTGCTGGTCGTCAACAACCTGCGCGACATCGACGGTGACGCCGTCTCGGGGAAGCGGACTCTGGCCGTCGTCCTCGGAGAACACCGAACCCGGTGGCTGTACGCCGCACTGATCGTCCTGAGCTTCGTTGTTGTCGCCGGGTTGGCCGCCTATCGGCCGTTCGCGGCGCTCGGGTTGGCCGCCGCGATCCTGGCGCTGCCTCCGGTGGGGTCCGTGCTGGGCGGGGCGCGCGGCCTGGTGCTGCTCCCGGCGCTGCGCGACACCGGATTGATGCAGTTACTGCTCGGGGTCCTGCTCGCGATCGGACTCGCCATCTGAGCCACCGCGCAGCCGCGCCCGCACTGCGGCTCGGGCCTCCCGACGCTCGTTGATCGCCGTGGTGAGGGCCGCACGCTGCTTGCCCAGCAGAAAGTACGAGGCCGGCATCGATAGCAGCAGCGCAAAGAGAATGCCGGGATAGCTGCCCAGGTTGGCCGCCCAGAGCAGGGCCAGCAGGACGGCGAAGATGGCGATCCGGCACGCGGTGTAGACCACGACCGCCTTAAGCACTTCGGTCCTCCCATCTGGTCGACAGGACCACCGTCGTCCGGGTTCGAGCCACGCCTCGGAGCCGGCTGATCGCCGAGACGATGCGCTCCAACGCCGCGATGTCGGCCACCCGTACCCGGAGCAGGAATGCCTCCTCGCCGGCGACGTAGAAGCAGTCGGTGATCTCCGGCAGCTGCCGCAGTGCCTCCACGAGATCCTCGTCTGATTCGACGTCGGACTCGAAGACGCCCACGAGTGCGGTGACCGCCTCCCCAACGGCCGCCCGATCGACTGCGGCGTGGTATCCGAGGATGACGCCGGAGGACTCCAGCTTGGACACCCGCTCATGCACAGACGGAGCCGAGAGACCGACCGTGCGCGCGAGTTCGGCGTACGAGGCTCGACCATTGGCACGCAACAGCGAGACGATCCGGCGATCCACGTCGTCGATGATCGATGCTCCTCTTCTCCGGCGGATCGGTCGGACCCGAGGCGAGACGCCCACCCGGCAATATCTTCACCCCGCGGGTATCGTGGGTCCCTCTCAGGGGGTGAACAGGTTGTACGTCCTCATCGGCATCGTGTTGATCGGTGCGCTGCTGTTCGTCCTGTGGAAGATGAGCGGCCCAGGGAACCCCTCCGCCGGCGGGCGTCCGCGCGGATCCGTACGGCCTGCCAGACCTCCGGTCCGGAAGCCCATCCGACGCGAGCCCCTGGCGCCCGACGATGACCCCGAGTTCCTCCGTGAGCTGGATCGTCGCGCCCGCCGTGAGGAAGACCCGCCCGCCTGAGTCAGGCTGTGGGCGGCCTGCTCCAGCGAACCCCTGGGAAGCGGCCGAAGTCGCTGTCGTAGGTAACAATGGTGCCCCGGTGCTCGATCGCGAGCGCAGCCAGGTGCGCGTCGCTGGTCAGATTGCCGCCGGTGCCGGTGCCGTCGAGCAGGGTCCGCAGGACTTGTAGGTGCTGGACAGTCGGCTCGAGCAGCACGCTGGTGGGTTGTGCGAGCCAGTCGCCCACGCGATCGAGGGCGCCCTCTACCGGCAAGGGGGCCGGGAACAAGCCGGGCTTGGTGGAGAGCCGGAGGAACGCGAGCAGCGCCAACCAGGTGAAGCCCACCGTCGAGCCGCCGGTCAGCTCTCCGTCCAGCCACGAGCGAGCATCTTCATGGCGGTCGGCGGAGGTGTTGACCGCGTAGAGCAGGACGTTCGCGTCGACGACGTTCACTTGCCCACGCGCGTCCTACGGATCAGCTCTTCGTCCTCGAGCTCACCAGCCAGCTGCAAGGCGCGGTCCAGGTTCACGGTTGGGATTCCGAGTTCCGCCGTCGCGGTCCGGAAGGGTTCGCGAGGAGCGCCCGCGCCCGCGCGGACGGCATCGTTCAGGGCTTGCTTGAACGTGATCCCGTGCTCGCGCATCCTCCCCTGGACGAGAGCAGCGGTGTCGGGATCCAGTGTAACGGTGGTGCGCATCACTACATCATACATGGTGATGATGGGATGCGCAGATCCTTCGCGACATGATCGTCTGCGCTCGCCCGTGCGGAAACCCGGCCCGTTCGAGTCCGGCGAGAATCAGTGCCCGCTGGGTCCCAATCCGCCGTCGCTGGTCATCGAACCTTCGGGACGCGACTCCTTCAACTCGATGAAAATCGAGTGCGAGTCGGTGTCCCCGATGTTCTCGCCGGCGTGTTCCTGAGCGCCGACCCAGCGCACCTGGCCGGCAGACAGGTCGACCTCCACCTGCCTTCCGTTCGCCGCGATGCGCCGGCGGAAGGAACTCAGTGTGTACATGACACTGTCCGGGTGCCCGTGCCAATGGGTGCGCGCGCCGGGCTGATCCTTGTACTCGAGCACCCGGACCCGATCGTTTTCAAAGATCACCGTGTAGTGCGCAGGGTCGGTTCTCGCGGGATCTCCATCCCTCATCAGGCCCGAATCGTCGTTGCGGCCGGCCATGAGCGTGTCGTCAGGTATGTTCATGGGACGAGTGTACCATGATGGGCATGTCCGTACCATATGAATCGAGCGGTCGCCGCAACCAGAAGGCCCGTACCCGAGAAGTCCTCGTCGCGGCCACCCGCGATTTGCTCGCGCGCGGCGGCGCGCCGACAGTCGAGGAAGCCGCCGCCGCAGCGGGCATCTCCAGGACCACGGCTTATCGGTATTTTCCCAACCAGCGTGCCCTGCTGCTCGGCGCGCATCCGGAGACGCTGCAGCGGTCCCTCCTGCCCGAGGACGCGCCGACCGACCCAGAGAGCCGACTGGATCTGGTCATGGAGAGGTTCACCCAGAGGACAATCGACTGGGAACCAGAGCTGCGGACCTCGTTACGGTTGTCGCTGGAACCAGGTGCCGAGCAGCCGATGCTGCGCGGCGGACGAGCCATCGGGTGGATTGCCGACGCCCTAGCGCCGCTGCGGGAGACGCGCCCCGACCTCGACGTGCACCGCCTGGCAGTAGCGATCCGGTCTGCCACCGGTATCGAAGCGCTCATCTGGCTGACCGACATCGCCGGTCTGTCGCGCGTCGAGGCACGCCGACTCATGTGCTGGTCCGCGCGTGCCCTGCTGCGAGCAGCAAAGGAGGCAGGCAACGACCCACCCGCCTGACTCACCAGCGGATGTGCGCCTTGTCGCGCCAAAGGTCCAGCACGGACGAATCACCGCTGACCCACACCGCGTCGCGGGGGACCCGATTCCACAGAAACAGGTACATCTGCGACGCCGGGGCCGAGACTGTCACCTCGGCCGAAGCCGATCCGTCGTGGCTGATCCGCCGACCCTCCGGCCCGATCGTCACCTGCCACGCACGGTCCACATCGGCAAGTCGAACCTTCAGCGTGCGCGGCCGGTCGGAGCGCAACCCTCCGCCGCGGCGGCCCAGGAACCCGTCTATCAGCTCGGCGACCCCGTCAGCGGCGAATTCGGCGGCATAGCTCGGGACGCGCCCGCGGGCGATGTCCGCATCTGCCCGGTGGATCGCCGTTTCGTGTGCCTGACGACGTGCCCAGAACTCCAGCGGTGACGGCGCCGGCAGGAACGTCCAGGCCGCGACGTCTCGTGGAGCCAGGCGGAGAGTCTCGACGAGTATCTGGTGCCCTTCTGCGTACCAGTCGAGCAGTCCCTCCTCGGGAGCGGTGGCTTGCGCCCCCTCACCGGTCGTACGCGGTTCCTGGACATGACTGGCGGCCCATCGGTGGACCATCCCGATGTGGGCGACCAACTTGGCCACCGTCCAGCTGGGGCAGGTAGGCACGGTCACGGCGAGGCCGGCTTGCGCCGCAGCCGAGCCGAGCGCGTGCCCTTGGCGTTCTAGTTCGTCGATGAAGTCACGCAGTTCCGTGGGGCCTGACTAATTGATTCCCGCGTAGGAGTGCAGGCCGGTGGTGACCAGGTTGACGTAGAGCAGGTTGAACAGCATGACCACGAGCCCACCCACATTGATCCAAGCCGCAGCGCGACCCTTCCAACCAGCGGTTACCCGGGCGTGCAGATAGGCCGCATAGACGATCCAGGCGATGAAGGCCCAGGTCTCCTTGGGATCCCAGCCCCAGAATCTGCCCCATGCGCTTTCGGCCCAGACCGCACCCGCGATCACCGCAAAGGTGAAGATCGGGAAGCCGAAGACCACCATCCGGTGCGCGGCGCGGTCCAGGGTCTGCGAGGTCGGTAGCCGGTGCCCGATCCGCCCGATGATCCCGCCCGCGGCCTGACCGGCCTCCTCGAATCGGGACCGGACCAGGAACAGCGCTGACAGGATCCCGCTGGTCAGGAAAGCACCGAACCCGATGGTGACCGTGGTCACGTGTACGACCAGCCAGCGCGACCGTAGGGCGGCCACCAGGGGGCCGGACTCGGCGTAGAGGAACAGCCCGACCAGCACCAGGCTCACGGTGATCGGCAGCGTCACGAACAGCCCGATCGCACGTAGCCGAGGCGTCCGGAAGGCCAGATACAGGAAGCCGCCCACACCCACGAAGGCGACTGCAGTGGCGAGTTCGAACATGTTGCCCAGTGGCACCCGCTCCGCGGCCAACCCGCGCAGCAGCAGCACACCGCCGTGCAGCACCGCTCCGACCACGGTGATCCCCATCGCCGCCTGGCCGGCCCGCGCGGAGAAGGTCGATCGAGTGGTCACGTCCAGAACCTGGATCTGATCGGTCGGCTCCGCGCTCGCTCCGCTCGACTGCTCCGTCTCGTGCGCTCCGCGCACCGGTCGGTCCGCTCCTCCCTCGCTGGCGCTCGGTCGATGCTCCCGCCCTCTCGGCTCGGCTCGCTGGCGCTCGCTGCGCTGCTCGCTCGCTGTCGCCTCCCGGGCGAACGCCAGGGTGGCGGCGAACGCGATCGTCGCCAGGCTGAAGGCCAGGATCGTGAGCGTGAACAGCGTGTCGGCGAGTCCGGCCAGGCTCGCGGCGTCTGACATCAGGGGTCCCTCCCGTCTGACCGATCCTCGGTCAGTGCCGTGCGAATGCGCTTCACGATCTGGTCGAATTCGGCAGGATCAGAGCTGCCCCCCTGCGCCAGGCCACCGATCTCCAGCACACTATCCCCGGGCCGGACGAAGACCCGTCGTCGCCGTACCAACAGCGTCGCCAGCAGACCGGCCAGCATCGTCAACGAGCTGATCAGTACGGCGAGTTGCCCCGGATCGCGATTCACCTGCAGCGCGGCGAACTCCTTGAATCCGGTGAAGGTGATCGAGGTGCCATCCGGCAGGTCCAGGGACTCGCCCGGACGTAGATTCCCGGACCCGACCCGCTCCAGTTGACCGCGGGCGATCCGGTCCTGGTCGAGGGTGAACACGTTCTGCGGGATCCCGCTGTCCAGTCCCACCGAGCCGGCGTAGACCACGATGGCCACGGCGGGATCCAGCGGCCTCGGATCGGCCGAGGTCAGCAGGCCGCCGCCCACGTCCTGAGCCGTCGGCACGAAGACCCCCTGCAGGGCGAGCTGGTCCCGGCCGGCGCCGAGGTCGGGCAGCTTGAGTACGCCTTCGGACAGCATCGTGGCGGAGTCGGTCGGCAGGAACGGGGCGGAGAGGTCGGTGAACGTGGCGCCGTCCTGGACAGTCACCGAGAAAATCGGCGCAAATCCCCGGCCCGTGACGTAGAGCCGGGTTCCGTCGACCCGTAACGGGGAGTTGATCCCGATCGTGGCCCGCTCGTCGGGACCGCCGAGGGTACGGCTGTAGGTGATATCACCGGTGAAGCTGGCTGGGGTGAGGTTTGGCTCGTAGCGTGCGCGGAAGTTCTCCAGGTCGACACACAGCGGCGTCAGGTCTTCGCCGCCGACCATCGGCCCGGCCGAATACGTGTCGTACTGCTGGAAGGTGTTGCAGAATCCCTGCCCCTCCTGGACCAGGACACTTCCCTCGTATCCCCAGAGCTTGCCGACCGCGAGGCTGATCAGCAGCGCGAGCAGGGCCAGGTGGAAGACGATGTTTCCGGTCTCCTTGAGTAGCCCCTTCTCGGCGGACAGCGCGCTGTCCCGGCGCAGGACCCGGTAGTTGGCTACCCGGAGTTCCTCCTCCGCGACGTCGAGTGCCTCGTCGCGGGCCAGATCAGTGGCCAGTTCGGCGTGCCGCGGCAGCCGGGACAGCCGGCTCGGCGCACGCGGCGGTTCGGTGCGCAGCGACCGGATGTGACCCCAGGTCCGCGGGACGAGGCACCCGATCAGCGAGACGAACAGCAGCAGGTAGATGGCCGCGAACCAGGGTGCTGCGAAGACGTCGAAGAGCCCGAGCCGGTCCAGGAACGGGGCTAGCGACGGGTGGTCGGCGAAGTACTGCGCGACCGCGCTCTGGGACAGCGGCCGCTGCGGCAACAGGGATCCCGGTACGGCCGCCAGCGCCAGCAGGAACAACAGCATCAGCGCCGTACGCATGCTCGTCAGCCAGCGCCACCAGCCGCGCGCACCCCTGACCAGGCGGGTACGAGGCGAGGGTCCCGGTCGCGAGGTAGGGCGCGTCTGACCCTCCTGCGCGTCATCGACGGCGAGGTAGGGCGCGTCTGACCTCGTGCTCAATGTCTCCCCGTCTCGCTCGCTTCGCTCACCGTTCGGTCCGCTCCTCGGGCCGTGGACGGCCCTACGATGCTCCCTCCCTCTCGGCTCACAGCACCGAGCCGTCCAGTCCGGTGCTGGCCAGCCACGCGCGCAGCCAGTTCATCGCCAGATCCCACGCCCCAGTGACCAACAAGACCCCGATCACGATCAAGACGGCTCCGCCGACCTTCATCACCGTTCCCGCGTGGCGACGCGCGAAGTCACTCACCCGCAGCGCTCGTCCGGTGCCCAACGCGGTGAGGACGAACGGAATGCCCAACCCCAGGCAGTAGGTGAAGCCGAGCAGCGCACCTCGGCCGGCCGAGGCCTCGGTGAAGGCAAGGGTGTTGATCGCACCCAGCGTCGGTCCCAGGCACGGCGTCCACCCGAGACCGAAGACCACGCCCAGCAACGGCGCCCCGGCCAGCCCGGCGCGCGGCAGCCGGGTGATCCGCCGTTCCCGGGAGAGCATCGGAATCAGCCCGAGGAAGGCCAGGCCAAGCAAAATCGTGACCGCCCCCAACACGATCGAGATCACCTGTTGCTGCTCGAGCAGGAGTCGGCCCAGGCCACCGAAGGCAGCCCCGAAACTGGTGAACACGACCGTGAAGCCGAGGACGAACAGCAGCGCGCCGGCGACCATCCGCCCACGCGGCGGGGCCGACCGTTCGCCAATCGGCGCCGCTACCGGAGCTCGGTCGTGGCGATCCTCGGCCGCTCCGTCGTTGG
>JBPCPI010000124.1:0-25133 GCA_050999295.1 Geodermatophilaceae bacterium
TACCTGTCGCTGTACACCGCCCCCGGCGAGACGCCCAGCAAACCTGATGTATCGCTCGAGCCGGAGGCGCAGGCTCAGGTCGAGCAGCACGGAACGGCTGTCCGACCTACCCGTCGTTGTACGCCTCGCGGTTTGCCGCCACTGGTGCCTTGCAGAGTCGACCATCCCGTGACCCTGACACCGTCGGGCCCCCGCCCTGGCCGAACGGCTCAACACGTTACGAGGCCGTTGCGGGACCCGTACGAGTGCGAAGCGGTGATGGCTAACGGCGCCCGAACAGCCGGCTCAGCAACCCAGGCCTCTCACTTCTCGGGTGCCCGGGACAGCGGTCAGAGGCCGGAACTCCGGCCAGGACCTGGTTCACGTGCTGGCCGCAGCCGGCCCAGGTGGTCTTGCCACAGGTCTTGCACGTCACTGCTCTGCACATCGTGTTTCTCCTTGCTATCTATCGGTACCGCCACGTGTGCGCTATTTGCCGGTCAGGAAGGCGATGCCCCGTAGCGCGTCGGGCGCGAGGCTGGTCGTCTGCTCGGCGCGCCTTGACCGACCAGCGAGTCGGAACGGGTCACGTACAATCCGATCGTGAGAACCCTGTCGAGGAAGCAACGCGTGGATCCGAGGTCTCGCCTCATTGCTTGGGGTCTGGTTGCAGGGCAGTTAGTCATCGTCCGCTTTCAGGTCACGGCCAAGAGAGATACGGCTTGGAAAACGCCATGGATCATCCGGGCCTCTTCAGATGCGGCGTCGATCGTCGGACTTGTTGGCATGACGGTGGCCGCCCGGCATCTCGGCGATAACCTGACGCCCTCTCCTATCCCCAAGCAGAACTCCGCGTTGATCGTCGATGGGCTCTACAGATATGTCCGCCATCCCATTTACTCGTTCCTGTTGTTGTTCTCGGCTGGGCAAGCAACGGGTGGAGGCAGCTTGAGACGCCTGGGGGCCTTTGTCTCTCTCGCTGTTCTGCTTACAGCGGAGGCTCTTTGGGAGGAGCGCTCGTTGGCTTAAAAGTTCAACGCTTACTCGCAGTACGCGGCCGCGACACCACGCTTTGTTCCCTGGCCCCGGTTCGGCTGAGCCCTCCTCGTCGCCGACCCTGGCCGGTGTCGGATGCGGGGGCACAAGGAGGCGTACCTCTATTGGACTGCACCTGGGTTGGAAAACGCCTGGGCTAATACGAACAGTGAGACCGCGAAGACGAAGTAGGCAAACCAGCGCCTGAGCTTGTCGGCTGGGAGTCGGGACGCTATCCGGGCGGCGCCCAGGGACCCGACGACAGCGGCGAGAGTAAAGGCAGCGGTGATCTTGTAATCCAGGCTGGCCTCTCCAGCGTGGGCTGCAAACCCCGCAATGGAGTTGATCGCGATGATGACCAGCGAAGTCCCGACTGCAACCGTCATGGGCAGCCCGAGTAGAAGAGCGAGTGCGGGGATGATGAGGAAGCCGCCGCCAACCCCGAAGAGGCCGGTCAAGAACCCGACTACAACACCGGAGCCGATTGCCTTGGGCAGGCAACCTCGCCAGTTGACCCCGCCGCCGGGCAAGGCACAATCCCCACCAACGGTCGTCTGCTCACGCAGCATCCGAAGTCCAGCCACAACCATGAGGGCCGCAAACCCGACAAGGACGAGGACGGGATCAAGAAGTCGATTGACGGCGGCGCCCGCGAACGCCGCACCCGCTCCAGCAGCGCCGAATACTCCTGCGATGCGCCACGCCACCTGGCCGGATCGCAGCCGCGGCAGTACAGCGCTGGCTGAAGAGACTCCGACGACGACCAACGATGTCGGCACGGCGGCGGCCAGCGGGACGCCGGCGCCATAGACGAGGGCCGGCACGGCAAGGATCGACCCACCGCCACCCAGGAGCCCGAGCAGCACGCCGATGGCCAGTCCCAGGATCACAGCTGCTGTCATCGAGGTTTCTCTCGCGCAGCGCGCACTGGCGAGAAGTGGGCCAGGATGCCGCCGGGCGCCCATGGTTCGGTTGCGGCCATGCGACGTGGTTGGCGGTGCGCGTGCTCTTGATGCGGTTCGGGGGCATGGCCGTGGAGGTCCGCCGGGCCTGGTCTGGCTTGTGGCCGGCGCTTGGAGCGGGTCACTTATCTTCCAGGCCGGCTTCGCGAGCGGAGTCGTAGGGGTCGTCAATGAGGACGACCTCACGCGCGGGTCGGTCCAGGACCGATGCAGCGATAGAGGCCCGGTAACCAGAGCCGCAGTACACCCACACCTCGCCGTCGGGCACTTCGTCGATGCGGTCCGCGAGCTCGTGAAGCGGGATGTGTTGGGACCCCCGTACATGGCCAGCGTCTCGCTCGTCGTTGCGGCGGGCATCTAGGACCTGCACCGGTCCGCGGTCAATGGCCTCAGCGAGGCCGGCGAAGTCGCTCACCGGATACGAGCGCAGCGGCTGCCCCTTGGACAGCTCGGCGATGTCACCAACGGCGGCGCCGGCGAGGTCGTCGATGCCGATGCGCACAAGTTCGCGCCGTGCATCGGCGATCTGCTCCTCACTTTCCCCAATAAGGGTGAGAGGAGTGCCGTAGCGGTACAGCCAGCCCAGGTAGGTGACGAAGTTGGTGGACAACTCAAAGCCCAGTGAGCCCGACAGGTGTCCGGCGGCGAAGGCAGTGCGTTCGCGCAGGTCTGCTACCCACTCACCGGCTTCGATGCGTCGGCGCAGTTCTGCAGAATCGACGTATGTCGGTGTGGACAGGTCCACCGGCGCCGGACCGTGCCTGTTGATCGGGCCCATGCGGGCGTAGTAGGCGGGGAAGGCGTCAAGGCCGGCGAGCAACGTATCGACGTAGTCTTGTTCAGCCAGAGTGAGCGCCGGATTCACCCGGGCTTGTTCTTCAACGGTTGAGGCGTCGCCGCTGGTCGGCGTGGCTGAGCAGAAACTTCCGAAGCCGTGGGTGGGGAACACCTGGGTGTCCCCAGGTAGTTCACGAGCAAGGCGCCGCACGGAGTGGTACTGAGCGTGGGTGAGCTCGTCGGTGTGCTCGGGGCCGACGAGGTCGGTTCGTCCCGTCGCTCCGTAGAGCATGGACCCGCCGCTGAACACAGCCTGGACGTTGCCGTCGCTGCCTTCGAGTGCGTAGCTGAAGTGGTGATGGGTGTGCCCGGGGGTGTGGATTGGGCGGAGGCGCATGGCGCCGGTTGCTATCACCGCCCCATCGGCGGCTGGCCTGTGGTCGAAGTCGACGTCGCTTCCCGCGGGCAGAACGTATAGGGCGCCGCTGGACTTCGCCAGCTCCAACCCGCCGGTGACGTAGTCGTTGTGCACATGGGTCTCGAGCACGTGAGTGACCTCCACCCCGAGTCGGTCGACGAGGCTGAGGACCCGGTCGATGTCGCGTTGGGGGTCGATCACGACGGCCACGGCGCCGTCAGTCGCGATATAGCTGCGGTCGCCCAAACTGGACGTCTCGATGGTCTCAACGTGAAACATCAAAGTTTCCTCACTTGTTAGGAAGTATTCGAGGCAATTGGCGTGTCAGGCGACTTGGCCGGGGCCACCGTGGGGGGTGGTCACCGTCAGTCCGGCGGCCACCCAGGCACGTAGCCCGCCATCTAGGTTGTGTGCGTGTAGACCACACTTGTTGAGTTGTCTGGCGGCCTTGCCGCTTCGGTTTCCACTTCGACACACCGTCACCACCGGCCGTCTTCGATCGACTTCGTCGAGACGCGTGGCCAGCTCGCCGAGCGGGATGTGGTGCGCACCGGCGATGCCGCCGGCGGCCCACTTGTGGTCTTCACGTAAGTCAAGAATCTGAAAGTCAGACTTCAGTTGGTACAACGCTTTGGGGTCCACCCCCGCTCCTCAGTGGCTGGCGAGGGCGTCGAGAACGGTTTGTAGCCGCCGCGTTGCCTCATCCGCAATCGGTTGCAGCTGAGGCAGCCCGGTTACTGACGCCATCATTTGCGGATCCAAGATCTGCACCCGTGAGCCGGCGTCGACGCTGCTGACCACTACGTTGCACGGCAACAACACGCCGATGGCGCGCTCGACTTCGAGTGCTTGGTGCGCGAGCTCGGGATTGCAGGCCCCGAGGATCACATACGGTTCCATGTCCAGCCCGCGCTTCTCTTTGAGGGTCGCCTGGACATCGATTTCGGTCAGGATGCCGAAGCCCTGCTCGGCCAACGCCTCGCGGGTGTGCCTCACCGCCTCGGCGTAGGGCATGTCGATTGTGATGCTGCGCTCGTAGTCCATCGGTCCTTCTTTCACATCCTGAGTAGTGCAATGCAGTGGAGGGGTCAGGCAAGGGAGAGGAACAGCCGCTCCAGTTCGGCTTGGTTCACTCGGCGAGCGCCTTCGTCGTCTTCCACCATGCACTGGCGCAAACCGGTGGAGATGATCTTGAAGCCAGCTCTGTCAAGTGCCCTAGAAGCGGCTGCCAGCTGCGTAACGACGTCGGAGCAGTCACGACCGTCCTCGATCATGCGGACGATGCCACCGACCTGGCCCTGCACGCGCTTGAGCCGCGAGATCACATCGCTGAGTTGGCTGCTGTTGACGTCCATGTTCCTGCCTTCCTCCCGGGTACCCTGGGGGGTATACTGCACAGTAGCAGGCGCCGGTCAGGGCGCCAAGTGGCGCCAGGATGGTCCAGGCGTCTCCGACCGTGCAGACACGTAGGACCATGCGTGCTGAAAGTAGGTTTCGGACCATTGAGAGGACCAACCACGTGTCACAGGTAGAGGCCACATCAGCGAAGCCGCCGTCCAAGGCGTCAGGACTGCTGTATGGGCTCGGGTTCGGAGGCTTCATCGACGGCATAGTTCTGCATCAGATTTTTCAGTGGCATCACATGGTGAGCCATGTGGATGATTATCCGGTAACCACAGTCGCAGGGCTCGAAGTCAATACCCTTGCCGACGGCTTCTTCCATTTAGCGACCTGGTTTTTGGTGCTAGCCGGTTCGATCGCCGCCATTGTTGCCTGGCAAAAGGGTCACCTCGCGCCGAACTGGCGTTTTCACTTTGGACTGGTGCTTGCCGGGTGGGGCATCTTTAACGTCGTTGAGGGAATGGTCGACCACCAGATACTCGGAGTTCATCACGTGCGCGACGATCTCGGCGCGCCGCTTTCCTGGGACATCGGGTTCCTGGTCTTCGGCGTGCTCCTTATCGTCGGCGGGTGGCTCCTTCACAAGCGCGGCCTCGCTTCTCTCGAACGTCGCGCTGGCTTGTAGACGCCCAACGTCAAAGCTGTTCAGCGGATGCTCGGTCACGCCAGTGCCGCGATGACCCTTGATGTCTACAGCGGCCTTTTCACCGACGACCTGGATCGAGTAGGCGAGCAGTTGCATGAGGCGGCGATGACAGCCCGCAGCGACGCCGTTCGATTCCGCTCCGCCGAGGTCGTTTCGCTGCCGATTGTCCGCCTGCTCGCTGGCGGTGCGGACTAGCTGCGGACCGAAGGCGACCCTTTGCGCCGGTTAAGGCCCCCATTGGGCTCTGACCTGCGACGATTCGGTGGGGCGGGTGGGGCTCGAACCCACGACCGACGGATTATGAGTCCGCTGCTCTGACCGGCTGAGCTACCGCCCCGACGACAACCCTAGAGCCGGCGAGGGCCACAACAAATCGGTTGCGCGGTCGTGCCGGCGTCGGCCATCATGACCGCGGCCGCAGTCAGCGACCGGTACGCCGGTCTGGAGAGGGGAGGTCGCGCCGTGTGTGTTGCCCGGCTGTCCTCAACCCTCCCCCACCTGCCTGCCCTGTCACGCGCCTGACGCGTTTGGGGCACCTCTCTCACAAGGAGCCCCACGTTGCCCCGCACGTCTGCGTCGTCCGACTGGGACGACGACCCTCGCACCATCCGCAGCGGCCGCCGTTCCCCTTGGGACGACGGCGAACCCCGGCACCGCCGTACTCCCAGCCTTGCCGAAGAACCCGACGGACCGCCCGAAGGATCACGGTGGTCCACCTGGGACGACATCGGAATCCCGCACGGACCGGAGCCGCATCCGGACTGGGTGATCACCGCGCTCGGCGCCATCGACTACGAACTCGGTGTACTGAAGACCGGGAAGGAAGCCGACGTCCATCTCGTCGAGCGATCCGTGCCCGGCACCGACATCGGCACGCTGATGGCCGCCAAGCGGTACCGCAGCAGCGAACATCGGATGTTCCACCGCGACTCCGGCTACGTGGAAGGCCGCCGCGTACGCCGCAGCCGCGAGACCCGCGCGATGGCCAACCGCACCAGCTTCGGCCGCGAGGTCCTGGCCGGGCAGTGGGCCGTCGCCGAGTTCAACGTGCTCTCGATGATGTGGCAGGCCGGAGCGCCGGTGCCGTACCCGGTGCAGCTCGATGGGACCGAGATCCTGCTCGAGTTCATCGGCGATCCTGACGGCACAGCGGCCCCACGGCTCGCCCAGTTCCGAGGCAGCGACGCCGAGCTGCACGACCTCTGGAACCAGTGCGTCGACGTCATGTGCCTGCTGGCCGCGGCCGGCTACGCGCACGGCGACCTCTCGGCGTACAACCTCCTTGTCCACAATGGACGGTTGGTCGTCATCGACGTGCCGCAGGCGATCGACATCGTCGCGAACCCGCGCGGGACCGAGTTTCTGCGCCGGGACGCGGAGAACGTCTGCCGCTGGTTCAGCAGCCACGGGGTCGCCGCCGACGCCGCGGACCTGACCGTGCGACTGCTCGACGAAGCGAGAATGCTCCAGGCTCCGCACCCATGATCATGAGGCGGACGGAGCCGCGTGTCGCGGCGTGTCCGCCTCATGATCAAGGAGCCGACGCTAGAGGTTGCGCTCGGCGTACACCTTCATCGCGTCACGGATGAAGAACGCCGCACCCTCGGCGTACTGGTCGTAGTTCGCCGCGAACCGCGGATCGTCGACGTACATCTGCCCGAGGTTGACGTACGCCTCACGGTCGGGCGTCCACGCGTGCGAGACCCACCGGTAGTGACGCGTCACGAGTGCCTGGACGTCGTCCCCGCCCGGATCGGCGCCGGCCACAACAGCCGCCGCCAGACCCCGCGCGATCTGCTCCTGCTCGACATGGTGCGCGAGCTGGCCGTCCTTGCCGAGGGAATCCCACCAGCGGTTCCCCCTGTCCCAGGCGTCACGACCCCAGTGTTCGACGACCTCGGCCTCGTACTGGCTGTTGTCGAATCCGTCGAGAACTTCTTCTGCCATCAGTTGTTCACCTCCTTCCGTTTTCCGAAGCGTCGTTCGCACCGATTCGATCTGCCGCCCGATCCGCTGCTGCTCCTTCTCGAGCAGTTGCAGGTGGACGCGTAGCGCAGCCGCCGGTTCCTGCGCGCCGGCGAGGACGTCGGCGATGGCCGGCAGGCCGACACCGAGCTCACGCAGCAGCAAGATGCGCTGCAGCCGCAGCAGCGAGGCCTCGTCGTAGTAGCGGTATCCGTTATGTCCGACCCGGCTAGGCTTCAGCAACCCGCGATGCCCGTAGTGGCGCAACGTGCGGCTGGTCGTGCCCGCGATCCGCGCCAGGTCCTGGATTGACCACTCCATCGCGCGGACTCCTCTCGAGAGATCTTCGGTACCGAGACGAACCATAAAAGTTGACGCAGCGTCAAGGTCCACCCCTTTCGCCGGTTCATTGCCGGACGGGCACTGCGACCACAGGGCGGTCGAGTCCGTGATCATCGAGCGAGCTGTGACCTACCTCCCTGCCCGTGTAGGCCGGTCTCGCGCTGGGTACTCCTCTGTCTGCACCGCTACCGCAGAAATGAGGAACCATGAAGGCATTGACATGGCACGGCAAGCGCGACGTACGAGTCGAAACCGCACCCGACCCGAGGATCGAAGAGTCCACCGACGCGATCATCAAGGTGACGTCGACGGCGATCTGCGGCTCCGACCTGCACCTCTACGAAGTGCTGGGCGCGTATCTGACACCGGGCGACATCCTCGGCCACGAGCCGATGGGGATCGTCGAGGAGGTCGGCTCCGACGTCACGCACATCTCCCCCGGTGACCGTGTCGTGATCCCCTTCAACATCTCTTGCGGCCAGTGCTGGATGTGCAGCCGCAAGCTGTTCGCGCAGTGTGAGACGACGCAGGTCCGTGCCCAGGGCAAGGGTGCGGCGTTGCTCGGGTACACCAGCCTGTACGGCGCCGTCCCGGGCGGGCAGGCGGAGTACCTGCGGGTGCCGCAGGCGCATTTCGGGCCGATCAAGGTCCCCTCCGATCACGCCGACGAGAGATTCCTGTACATGTCGGACGTGCTCCCGACGGCATGGCAGGCAGTCCAGTACGCCGACGTACCGGACGGTGGTGCGCTGGCCGTGCTCGGCCTCGGCCCGATCGGTCAGATCGCGGTACGCATCGCCCGCCACCTCGGTGTGGAGCGGGTGTTCGCCGTCGACAGCGTTCCGGAACGGCTCGCGCTGGCCGGCCGGCACGGTGCGGAGCTGGTTGACATGAACGAGCACGAGGATGTCGCTGCTGCCCTACTCGAACTCACCGCCGGCCGCGGTCCCGACAGCGTCATCGACGCGGTCGGCATGGAAGCCCACGGAGGCGTCCAGTCCGCGGTGGGCAAGGTCGCCCAGGCGGCGGTCGGCCTGCTTCCCGACGCCGTGGCTCGTCCGTTGACGGACAAGTTCGCGATCGACCGGGTGGCCGCGCTGCATACGGCCATGAAGGCCTGCCGCCGTGGTGGCACGGTGTCGATCAGCGGGGTTTACGGCGGCGAGATCGAACCGATGCCGATGATGGAGATGTTCGACCGCGGGCTGCAGGTCAGGATGGGTCAGGCGCACGTGAAGCGCTGGATCGACGACATCCTGCCCCTCCTCGTCGACGATGACGTCCTCGGCGTGGAGGACCTCGCCACGCACAAGGTGCCGCTGGGCGACGCGCCGCACATGTACGAGATCTTCCAGAAGAAGGAAGACGACTGCATCAAGGTCGTCCTCAAGCCGTGACGGACGCTCCGTTGGTGGTCCTCATCACGGGCGCCTCCAGCGGAATCGGCCGGGCGAGCGCCATCAGGTTCGCCGGCCAGGGCGCCCGTCTGGTGCTGCTGTCCCGCTCGCCGGAGGCACTGGCCGAGGTGCAAGCTGAGTGCGTCCGGGCAGGCGCGGGCGACATCCTGATCGCAGTGGCCGATGTCGGCCGCCATGAGCAGGTCGAGTCCGCGTTGGCCCGTGCCCTGGAGACCTTCGGCGCCGTGGATGTCTGCGTGCACGCCGCCGCGGTCGCCGCCTACGGCCGGTTGGAGGACATCCCGGTCGAGGTGTTCGACCGGGTCATCGACACGAACATCAAGGGCACTGTCCACGTCAGCCGGGTCGTGCTCGAGCACTTCCGCGACCGTGAGATGGGGACGCTGATCCTCGTCGGCTCCCTCCTCGGGCGGATCTCGGCGCCGTTCATGTCGCCGTACGGCGTGAGCAAGTGGGCCATCCGCGGACTGGCCCGGACGCTGAAGCTGGAAGCCCACGACCTGCCCCACGTGCATGTGTGTGAGGTCTGGCCGGGTGGGGTGAACACGCCGGTCTACCAGCAGAGCGCGAACTACGCCGGTCGCGTCGGTCGGCCACCGCCCCCGGTGGTGACCCCGGAGAGAGTGGCAGCCGCGATCGACCGGGTCGTTCGGCGTCCCCACGCGCGCACCGGGGTCGGCTGGGCAAACCCCCTCATGATCTTCGGTTTCGGCGCCCTGCCGGGCGTGTACGACGCCCTCGTCGTTCCGATGATGAAGCGACTGGGCATCAGCCGGGAGCCGGTCGACCCGCACCCGGGCAACGTCTTTGCCCCCCAGCCCGACCTGGAGGGCACCCACGGCCCCTGGCACGGGCCGCTTGGCCTTCGGCGCTGATGAGGACGAGCTTGGACCGGCAACGGGCTTAGAACCATCGGTCAGCGGGCATGGCAATGGCATGACAACAGTTCTCTTGACCGGTGCGTCCAGCGGTATCGGTGCCGCCACCGCACTCGCCCTCGACGAGGCCGGCATGACGGTTTTCGCAGGCTTCCGCGATCCGGACGACGCCGTACCGCTGCAGAAGGGCGCATCGCAGCGACTGCACGTGATCACCCTCGACGTCACCGACGCGGACTCGATCGCGGCCGCGACGACCATGCTGGAGGAGCGGCTCGGTGACGCAGGCCTCGACGCCGTCGTCAACAATGCCGGAGCGGGCATCCCCGGCCCGCTGGAGATCCTTCCCATCGACCAGCTGCGCGAGCAGCTCGAGGTCAACGTGATCGGTCAGGTCGCCGTCACGCAGGCGGTGCTCCCGCTGCTGCGCCGCGCCGGCGGCCGGGTGATCTTCGTCGGCTCGATCGGCGGGAAGGTCGCCGTCCAGTTCGCCGGGCCGTACCACGCCTCCAAGTACGCGATGGAGGCGATCGCGGACAGCTGGCGCCAGGAACTCGAACCCGACGGCATCGCGGTGTCGCTCATCGAGCCGGGTCCCATCGCCACCCCGATCTGGGCGAAGGCCGCTGAGCGGATCGACAAGCTGCTCGCCACCGCATCACCGCAGACGGCGCGCTACACCGACCGGCTGCGTTCCTTCCAGGAGACGCTGCGCTCGCAGGGCAAGAGCGGATCCTCGCCCGCCGAGGTGGCCGAGACGATCGAGCGGGCCATCACAGCGGAGAAGCCCTCCAGCCGGTACGCCGTCGGCGCCGACGCGAAGCTCCTGAGCGCCGTCCGGCCGCTGATTCCCGACAAGCTGCTCGACGCCGTGGGCAAGCGCCTCGCCCGCTGACACCCGGCTCTGGGCGGCGAACTCCCAACCCCGCGCCCAATCCGCCGCCCCCTCCCCGCGACCCAACCCGCCGCCCTCCCCCGTGATCAAGGACTTTTGGACACACCGAGTCGGGCGTTTCCGGACATTCCGGGCCACGCATCTTCATGATCGCCGGGGGGAGGTAGGGCGGCGGGGCGGGTGCGGAGGCCCTGTGGCCCGGGCTAGCGCGGGCTGGGGCCGATCGGCTGGGTCAGGAGATGGCTCAGTACGGGGGTGAGGGCCGCGATCAGGGTGTCGGCGTCGAGTGCGACAACCGGGGGCAGCCGCAGGATGTAGCGGGTGAGCGCGAGACCCAGCAGCTGACTGCTGATCATGCCGGCACGTACGTCACTGTCCGCGGCGTCGTTCGTGAGCGCGCGGACGAGACCCACCACCTGCTGACCGAACACGGCCCGCATCCGTTCGGCCGCGGCGGCGTTGGTGACCGCGGACCGGAGCAGGACCATGATCGCCTCGTCGGCCAGATCGCCTTCCCAACGGTCGACGAAGTGCCTGGCCAGGATCGCGGCAACCTCCGCCACCGACACGCCGGTCAGGTCGGGCAGGTGCAGGTCGATGTCCACCGCCGCGCCGAGCAGGCTCTCCTTGCTCTGGTAGTAGCGCATGACCATCGACGGGTCCACGCCGGCAGCCGCGGCGACGGACCGGATGGTCGTCCGCTCGTACCCGTCGTTGGTGAACTGCTGCCTGGCCGCGGCCAGGATGGCGTCCCTGGCTGGTTGTGAGCGCGTGGTGAAAGCCATTGCTGGAGCCTAGTGCCAACGGACGTTGTCAAACTACAGGAACAGAGGGCGATGGAGAAACACATCTCGTCGATCCTCGGCAAGCTCGGGTTGCCGCCGTCGGGCGACGACCACCGCCGGGTGATTGCGGTGCTGACGTGGCTGGAGGCATGAAAGCGGCCACCCGTAGCTAGACCGTCACCGGCTGGTCCGTCGACGAACGACGGTGTTGGCGGCTCCGGAGACGCAGCGCCAAGGCGGCAGCCGTCAGGTACAGGACGCCCTGCACCTGCAGGGCGATGGTGAGCCCGCTGCCGGTGCCGACGAGACCGGACAGCAGCATCCCCACGGCCTGTACACCGCCATACACGGCGAAGAAGGTGCTGATGACACGGCCTCTGGCGCCCTCGGGTGCGTGCATCTGCAGCACCGTGAGCAGGCCGGTCATCGACGCGAGACCGGGCACCCCGGCGGCGATGAAGAGGCCGACGTACAGGCCGAACGCGGTGGTCAGCGCCGTCGCGTTCCAGGTGACGAGCGACAGGGCACCGAAGGCTGCCAACGACACCGCGATCAGACGCTCCTCCTCCCAGCGCTTGATCACCAAGCCGAGGAGCGCCCCGCCGGCGAGAGCTCCGATCGCCTGCACGCCGCGTAGGGTGCCGACGTCCGCCTCGGTGCCGCCGAGATCGCGTACGACGAACAGCACGAAGAGCACGACGAAGGCGCCCCGAGCCAGGGCCATGCAGACCACCACGCCCATCGTCCGACGCAGTACCGGCGTCCTGAACACGACCGCCAGTCCCTCCCCCCAGTCGGCCAGGAGCCGCACAGGAGCCGCCGGCTCAGGCCGAACGGCCCGGGCCGGGCGCCCCACCTTCCAGCCGAAGAGCGCCGCTGCCGCGACGAACGTGGCGGTGTCGGCGACGAGGACGCCGTCGATGCCGGTGAGGCCGAGCGTGAGCCCGCCCAGCGGGGCACCGAGGAGGCGGGCAAGGCTGGACAGGATGCCGGTCAGCTGATTGACAGTCATCAGGTCGGTGACGGGCACGAGGGACGCTGCGGTGACGGTTCGGCAGGGTTCGATCACGGTGCCCAGTACTGACTCCGCGACGACGACCGCGTAGACGAGCCAGAGGTCGTCGGCGGACTGGACGAGGAGGAGCGGCAGCAGCAGGACGGCTTGCAACGCCGCCACGGTGGCCATCAGCCGCCACGGCTCGAAGCGGTCGACCAGCACCCCCGCGAGCGGGCCGATCACGACGGTCGGCACCAGCTCGAGCACGAACACGGTGGCGGTGACGAGCGGCGACCCGGTCAGCTGCAACACGAATAGCGGAAGGGCGATGAACAGCATCCAGTCGCCGATCTCCGACAGCAGGCCGGCCGCCCCGAGTCGGGCGACTCCCGGCCGCTTCAGGATCGCGAACATGCTCATGAGGGATCCCCGTACACGTCCGGGTTGAGGAACGCCCGGAGCGTGACGTGTACGACTGCGCTGCTCTCGGGGGCGTCGCTGCGGATCGGCCGGACATAGGGCCGGATCAGGGCGTCGACGGCACCGATCAACGCCTGCAGCTCGACCGGGGTCAGCTGCAGCGCATACGAGCTCGCGCCGGATGCCTCGGTCCACTCCTCCGGGAGCAGCTCGCGCCGGGCCATGTACCTCCCGAACAGCTCGTCAGCGTGCTGCGTCGACATCACAGCCAGCGCCGCCGCGGCGACCTTCGCGGCCGGGCCGGGCTCGCCGGAGAAGTCGAAACCCACGGCCGCGGCCTGCCACGGCCTCGTGCGCGCGTCCCTGGCCGAGCCCTGCTCCGCCGGCTCGACGAGACCGACCTTCGCCAGCGCCCGCAGGTGCCACGAGCAGTTCGAGGCCGTCTCCTCCACCACCGCGGCGCACTGGCTCGCGGTCTGCGGGCCGGCGGCGAGCAGGTGGTTCAGCAGCGCGAACCGTGCAGGTACGGCGAGCGCGGCCAGCGCCTCGTTACCGACGACGAGACGAGGTGGCAGTCGATCTGGCGTCGTCGGCATGCTGGACTCCAGACTCTGAAGTAAGAACTTCAGAGTCTTCTAGCCAGCGTCAGATGTCAAGCCCTCGCTTCATATCCCTGCGTCCACCGACGTCAGCAAGTCACCGCGACGCGTACAGCGCCTTCTCGAAGTCGCTGTACATGGTCATGGCCTCCTCAGGCACGAACGGCAGGAACTGGGTATAGATCGCGCCGGTGATGCCGGCAGTGGGGTCGACCCAGTAGTGGGTGTTGAGCAGGCCGGCCCATGCCCCGGAGCCGGCCCGGCGCTTGCCCGGCACGTCCTCGGTGTTGAGCAGCAGGCCGTAGCCCCACTTGTAGCCGGGCCCGGCATTGAACGAGAACGTCGTCGCCGCTTCCGCGGTCGGGATCGACTCCGGGAAGTCGAGATCGCCGATCTGGTTCTGGAACGCCGCCGCGACAGTCGCTTCCGTAAGGATCCGGGTGCCCTCGAACTCGCCGCCGCCGAGCAGCGCCCGCTGGAAATTCAGGTAGTCGCGAGGGGTGGAGTGCAGGCCGTGCCCGCCGGTCCAGTACTCCGGCTCCTGATTCAACTCGATCTCGCTAGGCGCCCAGGTGCCGTCCTCGCCCTTGAGGTGAACCGGAACCGACGACGCGCGCTGATCGCCGTTCATCAAGAACGCTGTCTCGTTCATGCCGAGCGGGCCGGTAATGCCTTCCTTGATAGCCACGTCGAGGGTGACCCCGGCGGCGGCCTCGACGACCTTGCCCAGCCAGTCGGTGTTGATGCCGTATTCGAGCCGGGTCCCGGGGTCGGCGACCATCGGAGCGCCGTAGATGACATTGGATCCGGACAGCACGTTCGGTACGCCCGTCGCCGCCTCCCAGCGGACGATGTCCGCGTTCCAGAACCAGTAGGCCAAACCGGAGGTGTGTGTGATCAGGTGCTTCACCGTCGCCTGGCTTGCGGGCGCCCGCAGTCGTGGCGTGTCACCGTCCCAGCCATCCAGGACCTGTACGTCGGCGAACTCGGGGCAATAGGCCTCCACCGGCGCGTCGAGATCGAGGTCGCCCTTCTCCATCTGCTGCAGCGCGGCGACGGTCGCGACCATCTTCGTCATCGACATGATCCGGAAGTGGGTGTCGACGGTGACGGGCTCGTCCTCGCCGGCGACCCGCGGACCAGCAGCACCCTCGTAGATCACCCCGTTGCGGTCGGCGGCAATCGCGACCGCGTTGGGTACGGCACCGGAATCGACGGCGTCCTGCAGGATGTTGTCAATGTCGTGGCTCACAAGGGCTCCTTGTTTGCTCGGGCGGGGTGTCTCAACTATGCGCCGAGAGATGTCGGCACACCCCCTGCGAGCGGACAGTCCGGAGGCCAGTCGAGTGGCCATGCCGGCCTTCGGCGACGTTTCGGCAGGATTTTGTCGCGTCAGCCCCTGATATCGGCAAGCAGGATGTCCAGGCCCTGGGGGGACAGCACCTGCTGGATGACCATCAGTGCCGATCCCATGACGCCCGCGCCTTCCCCGGCCTGCGAGGCGACAATGCGAAGGTGTTCGGTCGCCAGCGGAAGCGAGCGCCGGTAGACCGCTTCCCGTACCCCGGCGAGGAGTGTCTCGCCCGCATCGGCCAGCGACCCGCCGACCACGATGACGGAGGGGTTGAGCAGACTCACGCACATGGCGAGGGCGTCTCCGATGTCGCGACCTGCCTGTCGAAGCAGCCGGGTCGCTTCGAGATTGCCGGCGCGGACGAGCGCGACCACGTCTTGACTGGACTCGGCCGCGATGCCGAGCTCCCGCAACGCCTTTGCCAGCGCTGATCCGCTTGCTACCGCTTCGAGGCAACCGGTGTTGCCGCAGCGACAAGCGATGCCCGCGCCGTGGGGTGCCTGGATGTGGCCGAGGTCGCCGGCCGCCCCCTGGGCTCCCCGGTGCAATCGTCCGCCGCTGATGATTCCGGACCCGATTCCGGTAGCGACCTTGACGAAGATCAGGTGCTCCTCGGCACCGAAGGCCACTGCATGCTCACCCAACGCCATGACGTTCACGTCGTTGTCGACCAGCACCGGAACGGGAAAGTGTCGAGCCAGTCGGGACGGCACGTCGTAGCCGTCCCAGCCAGGCATGATCGGCGGATTCGTGGGCCGCCCGGTCGAGTGCTCCACCGGTCCCGGCAGCCCCACGCCGACACCGATGAGTTCCGCCTCGGTTCGGCCGGCCTCGCGGATGAGTTCCCGCGCGGCGCGCGTCACGGACGTCAGGACCACCTCCGGGCCGTCGTCGATTGCCAGCGACCAGGTCCGCGCTGCGAGCGGTTGCCCGGCCAGATCGGTGACCGCGACTGTTGCGTGGGTGGCACCGATGTCGAAGCCGAGGGCGATCCGCGCGTGTCGGTTAAAGGCGAAGCGCGTCGGTGGTCGTCCACCGGTCGAGGCCGCCTCGCCGACGGAGGCCAGCAGTCCGCTGGCAAGGAGCGCGTCGACACGGGCACCGACCGTCGACCGGGCCAGCCCGCTCTCCTCCACAAGGTCGGAGCGGGTCCGGGGGCGCCCGTCCCGGAGCAGCTGCAGTAGCTCGGCCGCACCCTGAGGGGTGGGCACGCTTGCAGCGTCGACGGACACGACACGATTCAAACACGTACCGCACAACATGCAAAATACCCGCGTAAACAGTGTTGACGAGCCGACTGGTGCTTGACGCCCGTCATAAGGCCTCCTAGTCTCCCTTCATGGCCGTGACCGGGATCACCCTGACCGGGAACACGGGCGGGCAGGCTGGCTCGAGCGCACCCGCGAGGCCGCTGCGGGCCGGGATCATCGGGTCCGGATTCATGGGACAGGTGCACGCCAGGGCCGCTCGCACCGCCGGAGCCGAGGTTGTCGCGGCAGCGGGGTCCGCGCCCGATCACGGCGCCCGCTCAGCGGCGGGGTCGGGGCCCGCCGGGGCTATACCGATCTGGCCGCGATGTCGCCGACGACGCCGTCGACGTCGTCCACATCTGTACGCCGAACGACAGCCATGCCGCCCTGGCCCTCGCCGCGGTACGGGCAGGGGTGCACGTCGTCTGCGAGAAGCCGCTCACCACTGATCCGGAGTCCGCCAGCAAGCTGACCGAAGCCGCGGCCCGGGCGGGGGTCGTGGCGACCGTGCCGTTCGTCTACCGCTTCCACCCGATGGTTCGCGAGATCCGGGCCAGGGTCGCGGCCGGTGAGCCGGGACAACACGCGGCAGTCCACGGGCACTACCTCCAGGATTGGCTGTCGCGGTCCTCCGACACCAACTGGCGGGTCTCATCCCAGGTGGGTGGCCGCTCCCGCGCCTTCGCCGATATCGGCTCGCACTGGTGCGATCTCACCGAATTCGTCACCTTGCAGCGCATCGCCCGGCTCTCGGCCCGGCTGAGCACGGTGGCACCGCACCGGGGAGCTGCCGACGGCAGCAGCCCCGTGGACACCGAGGACGCCGTGAGTCTCAGCTTCGTCACTGACGGCGGAGTGCTCGGCAACGCGGTCATCTGCCAGGTCGCAGCGGGTCGCAAGAACCGGCTGTACGTCGAGCTGTCCGGCACCGAGACCAGTCTCGTGTTCGACCAGGAAGACGCCGAGCGGCTCTGGGTCGGCAGTCGAGGGGGCTCGCAGCTCCTGCTCCGCGACCCCGACACGCTCTCCCCGGAGGCTGCCCGCTACTACACCCTTCCCGCCGGGCACGCCCAGGGCTACCAGGACTGCTTCGACAACTTCCTGGCCGACACGTATTCGGTCATCGGTGGCGCCGAAGCACCGACGGGCCTCCCGACCTTCACCGACGGCCTGCGGTCCACGCAGATCACCGCGACCGTGCTGGCCTCCGCGGCGCGTGACGGGGAATGGCTCGAGGTGCCGGCATGACCGAGCATGCCGCCAGGACCGGGGCAGCAGCTGCGACCGTCAGCGCGGACCGGCAGCCGGTGGTGTCGATGCGTGGGATCGGCAAGGCGTTCTCCGGCGTACCGGTGCTTCGTGGAGTCGATCTGGATCTGTACGCCGGCGAGGTCCACGCGCTGGTCGGTGAGAACGGCGCAGGCAAGTCCACGTTGATGAACGTTCTCGCGGGCGTGCTTCCCGCTGATGCCGGAGACGTACGGCTCGACGGCGAACAGGTCTTCTTCTCCTCCCCCCGAGCCGCGCAACAGGTGGGGATCACGATCATCCACCAGGACTTCACGCTCCTCGGCGACCGCAGCGTGGCCGAGAACGTGTTCCTCGGGCGCGAGCCGGTGCGCGCCGGGCGGGTGGACCGAGCCCGCATGATCGCCGAAACGCAGTCGCTGCTGGCCGACCTGGGCGAATCGGGAATCTCCCCGCGGACCGCCGTACGCCGGCTGCCGGTGGCCAAGCAGCAGGTCGTCGAGATCGTCAAGGCGCTGGCGGTGGACGCCAGGGTGATCGCCATGGACGAACCGACCGCGGCGCTCGCCGATCACGAGGTGGCGCTTCTGTACACCCTCGTCAACCGGCTGCGCGAGCGCGGGATCGCCGTCCTCTACGTGTCCCACCGGCTACGGGAGGTGTTCGACCTGGCCGACCGGATCACCGTCCTCAAGGACGGGGCGCTGGTGGCATCCCGACCGGTAAGAGGGTTCAGCACCGACGAACTCGTCCGCTGCATGGTCGGCCGGCCCCTCAGCACCTTCTACCCGCCGGCGGCCGGGCCTGCCGGCGACGTCGTGCTCGAGCTCCGCGGCGCCGGGAACGACCGCATCCACGGGGTCGACCTCGAGCTACGCGCCGGGCAGATCCTCGGTGTCGCCGGACTGCAGGGTTCGGGCCGGTCAGCGCTCGCGCGGGCGCTGGGAGGCGCCGAACCATTCACCTCCGGCGAGGTGATCCTGACCGGTCAGGCCCGCCGGATCCGCTCACCTCGAAGCGCCGCCCGCCTGGGCATCGCGCACCTGACCGAGGACCGTAAGGGCGAAGGACTGGCCCTGCGGCAATCGGTGCGGGACAACACCTTGCTTGTACGTCGTTCCGCTCTGACGCGGGCGAGTCGCCGCCGGCTGGGCGAGGTGGACGTCGCGGCCCTGCTCCGGTCGGTTGAGCTCAACACCACCCGCTACGACGGCGACGTCGCGCACCTGTCCGGGGGGAACCAGCAGAAAGTCGTGCTGGCGAAGTGGCTGGCAACTCACCCGTCCGTGTTCCTCGTCGACGAACCGACCCGCGGCATCGACGTCGGTGCGAAGGCGGCCATCTACCAGTTACTGCGAGACCTGGCCGGGCGCGGGGCCGCGATCCTCATGGTCTCCTCCGAGCTGCCCGAACTCATCGGCCTGAGCGACCGGATCCTGGTGATGCACGACGGCCGGCCGGCGGGTGAGCTCGCCGCAGGCGCCAGCGAAGAAGCGATCATGGCGCTGGCTACCGGCCACAGCACGGAGATGGCGGACAAGGCTGACGACCGGGTCCCGCGATGAGCGCGCCGGCCATGACGACGCCCCCAGCCCGCCGCCCCGTGGTAGGGCGGGTGGACTTCAGCAACCCGACCCACTCGGTCTACGCCGCGCTGGCAGCGATCCTGGTGTCCGGCAGCATCCTGGTCGCGCTGCAAGGTGGGGTCTACCTCGACTCCGCCGGCGTGCTCTCGATCCTGTCCGACAGCACCGCCCTCGGGTTGGTCGCGATCGGCCAGACGATCGTCATCCTCTGCAGGTCGCTGGACCTGTCGGTAGCCCTGCTGATCGGCCTGTGCTCCCTCGTGGCTGCCGAGATCATGGACGGCCGTACGTCGATGGTCGTGCCGGCAATAGTGGCCACACTTGCGGTGGCCGCGCTCGTGGGGCTGGCCAACGGGCTGATCATCACCAAGCTAAGGGTCAACGCGTTCATCGCGACCCTCGGAATGGCGCTGATCCTGCGCGGACTCCTCGAGGCGCGCTACACCGGGCCGGCCGGGGACACGCCGTTGTCCTTCCAGCAGGTCGGCTACACCCGGATCGGCCCCATCCCGGTCTCCGCCCTCATCGTCTTGGCCCTGGCCGCGGCAACGTGGTGGTACCTCACCCAGAGCCGCGCCGGCTACCACGTCTACGCGGTGGGCGGGAGTCCCGAGATCGCCCGGCTCTCCGGCGTACGAACCGACCGGACGATCATCAGCGCACACGTCCTCTGCTCCCTGGCCGCCGGCATCACCGGGCTGTATTTCGCCGCCCGCCTGGACTCCGGATCGCCGTTCGTCGGCACCGACGGTGCGTACGACCTGCAGTCGATCGCGGCGGTCGTCCTCGGCGGCACGCTGCTCGCCGGCGGGCGCGGTGGAATCGTCGGGACGATCGGTGGCGTCCTGATCCTCGCCTCCCTGGACACCCTCTTCGACGACCTCGGCGTGAACCCGTTCTTCAAGGACGTCGTACGCGGCGTCGTCATCATCGTCGCGGTCGCCATCTACGCGCGCCGCGCGGTGGACCCGCGCAGGCGCGTCGAACGGTCACCCGCCGAGGCCGGGGCAGCGCCATGAGCGTGTTCACCCCTGCTCGACAGGGGGCTGGCAGGCGACGTCCCCGGCCGCGACTCGCCGCGGGAACTCTCCCCGTGCTCGTCGTCCTGATCGCCGTACTGCTTGCCCTTGCCGTCGTCGGCCCTGCCTACAGCGAGCCGACGGGCTATCTGGCCCTGCTGCGTCGCGCCGCCCCACTCATGATCCTCGCCATCGGCCAGTACTTCGTCATCGTCTCGGGCGGCTTCGACCTCTCGGTCGGCTCGCTCGTCACGGCCGTGGTCGTGATCGCCGCCCGGCTGATCGACGGGCAGGAGTCTTTGACCTTCCCGGTCATCATCTTGCTGCTCGCTTTCGGTGCGGGGGTAGGGCTCGTCAACGGGATCATCACCACACGGTTGCTGGTGCCGTCGTTCATCGTGACCTTCGGCATGCTCCTGATCCTCGAAGGAGCGGTGTTCCTCTGGACCGGCGGCGCCCCCCGCGGGGCCCTTTCGGAGACCTTCCGGGCCTTCGGCCGCAAGGGTTTCGAAGACGTGCCGTTGATCGGGCAGCTGCCCTACTCGGTGTTGGTCCTGCTCGCCGTCACGGTCGCCGCCGTGGTCGCGATGCGCAGCGGTTGGGGACGGACGCTGGTCGCGGTCGGGGACAACGAGACGGCAGTCCACCTCGCCGGCGGCCGGGTGTGGCAGCTACAGACCACCGCCTTTGTCCTGTCGGGCTTGCTCGCCGCGGTCGCCGGCATCCTTGCCGGTGGCTTCGGAGGTGTCTCGGCCCAAGTCGGGCAGGGATACGAGTTCCAGGCCATCACCGCCGTCGTACTCGGCGGGGTCTTGCTCGGCGGGGGACGGGGATCGGTGGTCGCGGCGATGTTCGGCGCGCTCACGCTCGAGGCGCTGTTCGCCCTGCTGACCCTCCTCGGCGTCCCGCGCACCCTCGAATCCCTGATCCAGGGCGTGATCATCATTGCCGCGGTCGCGTACGCGGCCAACAGCGCGGGATGGCGCGACCGCTTCCGCCGTACCGACCTCGGCGTCGCCATCGCAGACCCGTCCGTCGCACCCGTGGACGCCATCGCGTCCCCCACCGATGTCCAGCGCACGGCACCAGCCCGCCCGAGTCACCCGACCGAGCGGCAGTTCCCCGCAGATAGCAAGGAGCAAGGATGAAAAGGAGTCGAGCAACCGCGGTGTTGTTCGCGGTCGCACTTGCGCTGACCGCCTGTTCGAACGACGTTCCGGAAGAGGGGGACGGCGAAGCAGCGAATGAGGGCTCGGGCACCGGCGAGCATTCCGACTTCTTCGACCAGGCCGAATTCGATCGCCAGCTGTCGCTGCGCGACGCCGAGCCCGAAGGCCCCGAAGGCGAGCCGTGGGCGCAGGCCCTGGAACCGGAGTTCGTCGACACCGCTGAGTACGCCGCCGAGGGTCCGTACGACCTGTGCTTCTCCAATGCCTCGGTGGACAACCCGTGGCGGCAGGTCGGCTTCAAGGACATGCAGGCCGAGGTGGACCTGCACCCGGAGATCGCCAACTTCACCGTGCTCGATGCCGAGGCTCAGGACGAGAAACAGATCACCGACATCCAGACCCTCACCGGTCAGGGCTGCGATGCCCTGATCGTCTCGCCGAACACCACGGCGACGCTGACCCCGGCAGTGGAAGCGGCTTGCGCCACTGGGATCCCGGTCATCGTTTTCGACCGCGGCGTCAACACCGACTGCCAGGTGACCTTCATCCACCCGATCGGCGGCTATGCCTTCGGCGCTGACGGTGCCGACTTCCTGACCGAGAACGTCGACTCGGGCGGCAACATCCTGGCCCTGCGCATCCTGCCCGGTGTCGACGTGCTGGAGACCCGATGGTCGGCGGCCAAGGAGATCTTCGATGCCGGAGACCTGAACGTCGTGGGTGTGGAGTTCACCGACGGCGACGCGGCCAAGACCAAGAGCATCGTCAGTGACTACATCCAGCAGTACGGGCAGATCGACGGAATCTGGATGGACGCCGGGGCGACCGCGGTGGCGGCCATCGAGGCCTTCGAGGACGAGGGCGTCGACGTCCCGCCGATCGTCGGTGAGGACCAACTCGACTTCCTCTCGAAGTGGTCCGAGGACGGGCTGACCGCTGTGGCGCCGACCTACCCCACCTATCAGTGGCGTACGCCGGTCATCGCCGCCCTTCAGATCCTCGCCGGGGAGCAGGTGCCGGTCGAATGGATCCTGCCCCAGCCGGTGATCACCCAGGACAGCCTGGACGACTACCTGGACCCGGACATGCCGCCGCTGCACTACGCGTTGTGCGGCTGTGAGGACATGCCCGGGTATCCGGAGCTCTGGCAATAGGTGGAGTGGCTGGTTGGGCGTTCGGCGATTGCCCGCAGCACCCAACCGGCCGTTTCGTCGCTATGCCGACGTCGGCGGAGGGGATGACATGACACGCATCGGGGTGAACACCTGGGTATGGACTTCTCCACTCACTGATGCCGGGCTGCAGGAGTTGCTGCCCCGGGTCGCGTCCTGGGGCTTCGACGTCGCTGAACTGCCGGTCGAGAATCCTGGCGACTGGGACCCGGAGCTGGCCGCGACCCTGTGCCGGGATCTCGGCCTCGGTGCCAGCGTCTGCCTGGTCATGCCACCCGGTCGGGAGCTGGTGGCTGCAGATCCGCAGACGGTGCGATCGACACAGGACTACCTGCGCCATGTCGTCGACGTCGCGGCGGTGGTCGGCGCCCCGGCGATCGCCGGACCGGCGTACTCCTCGGTGGGTCGTACCTGGCGGGTCGACGACAACGCGCGATCCGGGCTGTACGCCGAGCTTCGCGACTCGCTTGGCCCGGTCCTCGCCCACGCCGCCGCTGCCGGTGTTGTAGTCGGAGTCGAGCCGCTGAACCGGTACGAGACGAGCCTGCTCAACACCATCGAGCAGACCCTCACCGCCCTGGAAGGGCTGCCGGTCGAGCAGTGCGGGATAGCCATCGACATCTACCACCAGAACATCGAGGAGACCGACATCGGCGCCGCCATCCGGGCTGCCACCGGTCGGATCACCCACGTGCAGGTGTCGGGCAACGACCGGGGCACCCCCGGGATCGACCACATCGACTGGGACTCGCTCGTTGCCGCGTTGGGCGAGGCCGGGTACGCCGGCCCGCTTTGCATCGAGTCGTTCACCGGGGACAACGCCACCATCGCGACCGCGGCCTCGATCTGGCGTCCGCTCGCACCGACGCAGGACGCACTGGCTGTGGACGGACTCGCGTTCCTCCGTGCGCTGACGACCATCCGCCAACCCTGACTTCCCACCCATGGAAGGGCACCATGCCGCGCCCGATCACCCTGTTCACCGGCCAGTGGGCCGATCTGCCGTTCATCGAGGTCTGCCAGATCGCCGCGGACCGTGGCTACGACGGATTGGAGATCGCCTGCTGGGGCGACCACTTCGACGTCGTCCGAGCCGTCGATGACCCGGCGTACGTCGAGGAGAAGAAGTCGCTACTCGACCGGCACGGGCTCGGCGTCTGGGCCATCTCCAACCACCTGTGCGGCCAGGCTGTCTGCGACGATCCGATCGACTTCCGGCACCAGGCCATTCTGCGGCCGCGCATCTGGGGTGACGGGGAACCTGAGGGCGTACGGCAGCGGGCCGCCGAGGAGATGAAGACGACCGCCCGCGCCGCTGCCGCGCTGGGAGTCGGGACCGTCGTCGGGTTCACCGGTTCCAAGATCTGGCAGTACGTCGCGATGTTCCCGCCGGTCCCGGCCGATCGGATCGCGGCCGGATACCAGGATTTCGCCGATCGCTGGAATCCGATCCTGGACGTCTTCGACGAGGTCGGTGTGCGATTCGCGCACGAGGTCCATCCGAGCGAGATCGCCTACGACTACTGGTCCACAGTGGCCACCCTGGACGCCGTGGGCCACCGGGAGGCATTCGGTCTCAACTGGGATCCGAGCCACATGATGTGGCAGGACATCGATCCGGTCGGGTTCCTGGTGGACTTCCGCGATCGGATCTATCACGTGGACTGCAAGGACACTCGCCGCCGGGTCGGCAACGGCAGGAACGGGGCGCTGTCCTCACATCTGCCCTGGGGCGATCCACGCCGCGGCTGGGACTTCGTCTCCGTCGGGCGCGGGGACGTGCCTTGGGGTGACTGCTTCCGGACGCTGAACTCGATCGGCTACTCCGGGCCGATCTCCATCGAGTGGGAAGACGCCGGCATGGACCGACTCGACGGGGCGGCCGAGGCAGTGGACTTCGTCCGGCGCAATGCCTTCGATCCGCCGACTGCGGCCTTCGACGCGGCGTTCAACAGCAGCACCTGAGCCCGTCGCGACAGCACCTCGATCCGGCTGGTGACGCCCGTGCCGAGTGTTGCGAGGAGAAGGAGATGACCTGATGGATCAATTCGCAACTGTCGACATCAATGAGGGCAGCCCGCTCGATGATCTCGGCGAACTGCAGGCCCCGGCCGGTGACATCCCGAGATCAACGTGTAGGGGGCGGGACCTTGGGCCTGCGGCGAGCCAGGACCTCGGACCCTGTGCGCGCGGCGGTCATCCGGCCACGCTGAAAGCACAAAGAGACCACCCCGGGCGTCGACAGGGCGCCACCGTTGAGGAGATCAGGATGACCGTCACCCCGCAGGTCCGCACCGGCGCCCGGATGCCGGACCCGGACTTCGTCCATCCCGAGTTGATCGCCCCGGACAGCCGCTCCGGCAAGACATTCCGCTACCTGGCCGCAGCGGCCAGACTCAGCATCGGCTGGGTGTTCCTGTGGGCGTTCTTGGACAAGCTGCTCGCGCTCGGCTTCAGCACCGGCCGCGACGGTGAGACCGGCATCGTCGACCGCTTCGGCGACGCGGCCTGGATCAACGGCGGTTCCCACCCTCGGGCTCGGTAGCCGCTGGGAAGCCCTGCCGATCGTCCAGAAGTACAGCTTCCTGAAGTAGCAGAACCGCGCACAACGCATGCCGTGCCGGGTTGAGTCAGCGGTGACCGTCAGAGACGATGACACGTCAGTCCGCACCACATGGCAGTGTCCGCACCACATGGCAGGTAGGAGCAAGCCGGCGTGACGTCCAGTGATCGGTCCCTGCTCGCAGCAGCAGCGGAAAGGTCGCCAACGCCTGCTACTGGGCTCACGCCCGCAGAGGTCGCAGAACGCGTGGCGACG
>JBPCPI010000186.1:0-13412 GCA_050999295.1 Geodermatophilaceae bacterium
ACTCGTCCAAGTCCATGGTGGTGCGTTTGCTGACCCGGAACGGGATGGCGCTCTGGTTCGTCGTGACCCGCTGGATCCGGCCGTCGGGCAGGTAGTCCACGTCGTAGAAGCGGGGTACGTACACGCCTTCGACCGTGGCGATGCGGGACAGCAGCCCGAGCCTCCCGTCGGGTTCGCCGTCGCGTTTCCATGCCTTAACGACGTCGGTGATGTCCCCGACGACCTGCTCCCCGTCGCCGAGGACGGCGGCGTCGAGGAAGTCGGCGATGGGTTCCGGGTTGAACGCGGCATGCCCGCCGGCGATCACCAGCGGCTGGTCTGTGCGGTCCCTCGCGTGCAATGGGATCCCGGCGAGGTCCAGGGCTTCGATCATGTTCGTGTAGCCGAGTTCGGTGGCGAAACTGATGCCCAACACGTCGAAATCGACCACCGGGCGGTGCCCGTCGACGGTGAACTGCGGGATGCCGTTCTCGCGCATCAACCCGGCCAGGTCCGGCCAGACGGCGTAGGTCCGCTCAGCCAGGGTGTCGGCGCGCTCGTTGAGCACCTCGTACAAGATCATGATGCCCTGGTTGGGCAGTCCGACCTCGTAGGCGTCGGGGTACATCAGCGCCCAGTGCACCTCAACGGAGTCCCAGTCCTTGAGCTGAGCGTTGAGTTCACCACCGACATACTGGATCGGTTTGTTGATCCGAGGCAGGAGCAATTCGAGTCGAGGGAAGACAGAAGTCACAGGCATGGCGGCTCCCAGGGTACGGGCGCGTCCAACAACGCCATCGCACGGCGATGATACTCATCATGAGTGTGAAACACTCATGGGATGAGTAAGCGGCTTCAGGTGATTCTGCCGGACCAGGAGTTCAACGAACTTCGCCGTACGGCCGAGCAACACGGCACAACCGTGTCTGAGTGGGTTCGCCAGGCGTTGCGCCGGGCGGGCAAGGAGCCGGCAATCGGTGATGTCGAGCAACGGTTCGCAGCCGTTCGAGCCGCCATGCGGCACTCGTTTCCGACCGGCGACATCGATGTCATGCTCCACGAAATTGAACGGGGATACCTCGGCAAGTGATCTTTGTCGACTCCAACATCCCGATGTATCTGGTCGGCGCCGAGCACCCGAACAAGCACCGCGCTCAGCGTCTGGTGGACGGAGCGAACTCGCGGCGTGACGCGATGCTGACCTCGACAGAGGTGTTCCAGGAGATCTTGCATCGCTACGGCGCCATCGACCGACTGGATGCCGTCCAGCCGGCCTTCGACGTCCTCCTCGCCGTGGTCAGTGAGGTGTTCCCCATCGACCTCGAAGCGATCCAGATCGCGAAACGGATCATGATGGGGCGTCTGGGGCTGTCAGCTCGGGACGCGCTGCACGTAGCGGTCATGGAACAAGCCGGGATTACCCGCATCATGAGCTTCGACACCGGATTCGATGTCTTTCCGAGTGTCGAACGTGTCAGCTGAGCTACTTCAGGAGCAGGGTGGCCAGCCGCTTGCTTCCGACGGCCAGACCGATCGCGCCCATGACGGCCAGGTAGAGGACGTGACCGAGGATCGACAGATCCATCATGCCGGTCACGAGCGCACGGATGAGTTCGATGCCGTGATAGAGCGGAGTGCACTGCACGAGCACCTGAAGTGCGTCCGGATAGACCGACAGGGGGTAGAAGGTTGTCGAGAACAGGAACATCGGCAGGACCGCGAGCTGTACGAACTCGAAGTTCTGCCAACTCTTCATGAACGACGTCGCGGCCAGGCCGACCGCGGCAAAGGCGAACCCGATCAGGATGCAGGCCGGTACGGCGAGGATCGCCCACCATGACTGGACCAAACCGAGGGCAAGCATCACACCCAGGAACGTCGTCGAGTACAGCGCGCCTCGCATGAGCGCCCAGGTCGTCTCCCCCGCCGCGACGTCCGAGGCCGACAGCGGGGTGGCCAGCACCGCGTCGTACAGCTTGGCGTACTTCAGCTTGAAGAAGATGTTGAACGTCGAGTCGTAGACAGCGCCGTTCATCGCGGAGGAGGCCATCAGGGCGGGGGCGACGAAGACGGTGTAGTCCAGAGCCACTCCGGAGTCGGTGACCACAGTGCCAACCAGAGCGCCGATGCCGATCCCGATGGAGAGCAGATAGAACAGCGGCTCGAAGAATCCGGACAGGATCAACAACCAGCCCCGTCGGTAGACGAGCAGGTTTCGCTCGACCAGCAGGCTGGCCCGGCGCGCCGAGGGCAACGGCATCGGCAGCACCCTGGCCAACAACGTGGAGGAGGCTCCGAGACGGCTCGGGCCAGGCAGCTGTCGAGCGGGTTGGCTCGGCTGATCGTCAGTCAGACTCACGGTCAGACCACCAGCCGTTTCGCAAACTGGCGCCGTGCCAGCCACACCCCGATGACCAGCAAGCCTCCGAGATAGGCCGCATTGACCAACGCCACGAACAGGTCCAGGTCACCGAGGGCCAAGCCCCGGGTCAACGAGACGCCGTGCCAGAGCGGCGTGGCATAGGCCAGCAGCTGCAGCGGACCGGGCAGCTGGTCGACCGGAAAGAACGTGCCGGAAAACAGGAACATGGGCACGAGCCCGAACCGGATCAACGCCGCGAAACCGGCGTCGTTCTTCACCCAGGCGGCGAACGCGGCCACCGGCGCGGCAAAGGCCAACCCGGTGAGCACCGCCGCCGGAAATGCGAGCAGCCCCAACGGCAGTTCGAGCGCTCCGAAGGCACCCATCACGGCGAGGAACACTGTGGCCGTCGTTCCCAGCCGGAACAGGATGAACAGGAGATGGCCGGTGACCAGGTCACGCACCTTGACCGGCGTGGACAGGATTCCCTCGAACGTCTTGTGCCACTTGAACGCACCCATGATCGGGTACGTCGACTCGAACGTCGCCGTCTGCATGGCCGTGGCCGCGAGCAGGCCGGGGGCAAGGAAGACGAGATAGTCCACGCCCTGATCGAGCCGGCCACCTTGGTCGACAAGGGTGCCCAACGAGATCCCCATCGCAGCGAGAAAGAGCACCGGCTCGAGGACCGATGAGACGACCGAGCCCTTCCAGTTGCTCTTGTAGTTCAGCATCTTGCCCTCAAAGACCACCTGCGATCCACGGGGCAGCGAACGCCGATGCGGCGACGCCGGCTCCGCGTTGGCCGAGGGCGGTTGGGCGGCGGTGGCCATCAGTCGACCAGCGAGCGGCCGATCAGCCGCAGGAAGACGTCCTCGAGCGAACTGCGCCTGACGAGTACTGACGACGGCCGGAGACCGCGCTCGACGACCGCGGTTGCCGCCCGGTCGCCGTCGTCGGTGTAGAGCAGCAGCCGATCGGGCAGCACCTCGATCCGGTCGGCGAGGTCAGCAAGCGCGTCGGCGTGCGTCTCGTTCTCCCCAGCAGCGAATCGCAGCTCGAGAACTTCCCGGGTCGAATAGGTCCCGATCAGCTCCGCCGGGGATCCCTCGGCCGCGATCCGGCCCTTGTCCATGACTACCAACCGGTCACACAGTTGCTCGGCCTCGTCCATGTAGTGCGTTGTCAACACCAGCGTGACCCCGCGCTGTTTGAGACGAAAGAGCCTGTCCCACAGAGCATGCCGAGCCTGAGGGTCCAGCCCGGTAGTCGGCTCGTCAAGGAGTAACAGCTCCGGGTCGTTGATCAGTGACCGAGCGATCGTGAGCCGCCGCTTCATCCCGCCGGACAGCGGCTCGACCAGATCGTCGGCCCGATCGGTGAGCTGCACGAAGTCGAGCAACTCCTCCGCCCGGGTGCGGATCTGGGCTCGCGGCATCCCGAAGTAGCGCCCGTAGATCAGCAGGTTCTCTCGGACGGTTAATTCCTGGTCGAGGTTGTCGGTCTGTGGTACGACGCCAAGGCGGGCTCGGATAGCCGGTCCGTCGCTGGCCGGATCGCGGCCGAGAATCTGAAGCTCTCCATCGGTCGGCGGGGAGACCGCCCCGATCATCCGCATCGTCGAGGACTTGCCTGCCCCATTCGGGCCGAGAAAACCGAAGGCCTCGCCGCGGCGCACGGAGATGTCGATCCCATCCACGGCGGTGAAGTCGCCGTAGTTCTTCCGCAGCCCGCGGGCCCAGACAAGTTCGTCATCGCGAGGCTGGTCGTCCACCGCGGGCGCGTCCTGCGCGAGGGAGGAGGACTCGGTCACGGTCCCGACGCTAGCCGAGGCTTCGGATATGCCGGAGCGCTTTTCACCCATGCTGGCCAGCCTGCAATCTCAACTGCGGATGAGGTCAACTCCCCCGGGGAGAACCGCCGGGCCGTTTGACAGGGTGGATGGATGCGCATCGCTACCTGGAACGTGAACTCCGTCGGTGCCCGCCTGCCTCGGCTGCTGCCCTGGCTGGAGGACACCGCACCGGACGTGGTCGCGCTGCAGGAGACGAAGTGCGCGGCCGGAGCTTTTCCGTACCTACCCGTCCAAGCCCTGGGGTACGAGGCGCTGGCGGCTGGCGACGGCCGATGGAACGGTGTGGCGATCTTGTCGAAGGTGGGCTTGACCGACCCGGTCACTGACCTGCCCGGCCGCCCCGAAGCGCGGCTGGCCGCGGCTCAGTGTGGGCCGCTGCACGTCACCAGCGTGTACGTACCCAACGGTCGCTCGCCCACCGATCCGCAGTACCCGTACAAGTTGGAGTGGTTGGCGTCGCTGCGGGCCCGACTGGACGCCTTCGATCCTGCCCAGCCGCTGGTGATCATGGGCGACTTCAACGTGGCACCGACCGACGACGACGTCTGGGACGTCAGGGCCTTCGCTGGTTCGACGCATGTAACACCGTCCGAGCGCGCGGGCGTACGCGCGCTGCTCGATTGGGGTCTGCTCGACCTTCCAGCGCGTCCGGGCAAGGGCGAGCATCCGTTCACCTATTGGGACTACCGCGCCGGAATGTTCCACAAGGATCTCGGCATGCGGATCGACCTGGTGCTCGCAACGCCCTCGGTACAGGTGATCGACGCCTATGTGGACCGCGAGGCGCGGAAGGGAAAACTGCCCTCCGATCACGCACCCGTCGTGGTCGACATCGACCTCTGAGGTGCGTGCGCCGAGGAAGAGCGCGTCTGACCCCGGATCGGCTCGCAGAACCGAGGTAGAGCGCGTCTGACCTACTGGGACCGTCGGATCAGTCGAGGTCGGGGAAGAACAGGGCGATCTCCCGCGCGGCGGATTCCGGCGAGTCCGAGCCATGCACGATGTTGTTCTGCACTTCGAGTGCGAAGTCGCCTCGGATGGTGCCGGGTGTGGCAGCAACTGGATCGGTCGCGCCGGCCAGGCCGCGGAAGGCCGGGATGGCCCGCGGTCCCTCGACGACCATGGCGACCAGCGGACCACCGGTGATGAAGTCCAGCAGTGACGCGAAGAACGGCTTGCCCTCGTGTTCGGCGTAGTGCTGGGCCGCGGTCTCGCGGTCCAACACCCGCAGCTGCAGGGCTATGAGGGTCAGTCCCTTGGCTTCGATCCGGCTGATCACCTCTCCGATCAGGGCACGGCGTACGCCGTCCGGCTTGACCAGGACGAGGCTGCGTTCGGTATCAGGCACGAGCGCGGAGCCTACCCATCGCCTGTTGGCGGCTTCGTGGGCGTCGAGCCCAGCAGATCGGCGCGGATGCGCAGGAGGTAGACCCAGAGCAACACGAACAGCGCACCCAGGAACCACATGGCGCCAGTGAAAAACCCGGTGGCCAGCACCGGCAGCTGCACTGCCAGCCCGGCCCGCGGGCCCCACGATCTGCGCTGCAGCCCGGCCGCCATGAGCAGGAGTACCACCACGGCAAGCACCGCCGTGAGCCGCGTCGGGGTCAGGCCGGGACCGCTCTGCGCGATCGCCCGAGGGACGAAGAGCACGGCCAGCGCCTCCAGGACCAGGATCGCCGCCCCGCCACCATTGAGCCGCTTGGCCAATCGCTCCCGATCGCCCCCGGCATCGGAGTGCAGGCGCCCTTCACTCGAACCTATTGGCTCAAGGTGCCCTTCACTCGGATCGGACGGCTCGTTCGGCGACTCAGGCATGGGGTCAGTCGCGGCCGACGAGCAGCGCACGGGCATCCCCGGCGGTCACGACACTTCCGGTGATCAGCACGCCCACGCCGGACAGCACCTCAACGTCGGTCTCGGCCAACTCCACCGCGGTCTCGATCGCGGTCCCGAGATCCGGTATGACCACGACCCGGTCCGCGCCGAACACCGGCACCGCGATTGCCGCCAACTCGTCAGCGGACATGCCACGCGGTGAGCTGTTCCGCGTGACCACCACCTCGTGCAGGACGGTTTCGGCGATCTCCAGCATTCCGCGAACATCCTTGTCGGCCAGACAGGCCACGACTCCGATCAGCCTGGTGAAGTCGAAGGCTTCCTCCAGCGCGGCCACCGAAGCGGCCATCCCGGAGGGGTTGTGCGCTCCATCGATCAGCACGGTGGGGGCCGAGCGCACCGACTCCAGGCGTCCGGGGGACGTCACGGCGGCAAAGCCTGCGCGTACGACCTCGATGTCCATCGGCCCGGTCGCCGCGCCGGCGCCGAAGAAAGCCTCCACGGCGGCCAGGGCGAGGACGGCGTTGTGCGCCTGGTGTTCGCCGTGCAGGCCGAGAAAGATCTCCGGGTACTCCCCGCCCAGGCCCTGCAGGCGCAACACCTGGCCGCCGACGGCGACCGCGCGATCCACGATTCCGAACTCGGCTCCTTCGCGAGCCACGGTCGCATCGACCTTGACCACCCGTCGCACCAGAACCTCAGCAGCCGCGGGGTCCTGAGCGGCCAGCACGGCCGTCGCGCCGGCTTTGATGATCCCGGCCTTCTCCCCAGCGATGGTGGCGACATCGGTCCCGAGGTAGTGCGTGTGGTCCAGCGCAACCCGGGTGACCGCGGCGACCTTTGCATCCGCGACGTTGGTGGTGTCCCAGGTTCCACCCATGCCCACCTCGAGCACTGCGACATCGACCGGGGCGTCGGCGAATGCGGCCAGCGCGATGCCGGTCAGCACCTCGAAGTAGGACAGCGGCAGCTCCTGTGCCGCGTCCACGAGGTCCACGAACGGAGCGATCTCGTCGTAGACCTCGACAAACCGCTCGTCGGTGATCGGCTCGCCATCCAGCACGATCCGTTCGGTCACCGAGGTCAGGTGTGGGCTCGTGAACCGCCCGACGCGCAGCCCGAAAGACCGCAGCAGTGAGTCGATCATGCGGGCGGTCGAGGTCTTGCCGTTCGTACCGGTGATCTGGATGACCGGGAACGCCTCCTGCGGAGACCCCAGGGCGTCAGCCAGCGCGGACATCCGGACTAACGTGGGTGACAGGCGCGACTCGGGCCAACGGGTCCGAAGCTCGGCCTCTACTCGGGACAACCCGGTAATCGATTCCCCGTCCGGGGCAGGCCGCTGCACACTTCCTAGGATGCCAGCCATGTCCGTACACCCCAGCGCGACCCACGGCCGGTCACGTACGTCCACCGTGCCCGATAAGCCAACCCTCGATGGCATCGAGGAGCGCTGGTCGCGGGTATGGGCTGAACACGGCACCTACGACTTCGATCCGGACACCACGCGCGACCAGGTCTTCTCCATCGACACACCGCCGCTCACCGCCAGTGGCGCGATGCATGTGGGGCACGCCTTCTCGTTCACGCACACCGATCTGATCGCCCGCTACCAGCGGATGCGGGGTAAGAATGTCTTCTACCCGATGGGCTGGGACGACAACGGATTGCCGACCGAGCGCCGAGTCCAGAACTTCTACGGTGTGCGCTGCGACCCGTCGCTGCCCTATGACCCGGCATTCACCCCGCCGGCGTCACCCGGCAAGGAGCAGATCCCGATCTCCCGGCCGAATTTCATCGAGCTCTGCCACGACCTCACCCTCGAGGACGAGAAGGTCTACGAGGCGGTGTGGCGCCGGATCGGGTTGTCGGTGGACTGGTCCACCACCTACCGCACCATCGACGACAACTGCCGTGCCATCTCGCAGCGCGGCTTCCTGCGCAATGTGGCCAGGGGCGAGGCCTACCAGGCCGAAGCTCCAACGCTCTGGGACGTCACCTTCCGGACGGCGGTGGCACAGGCCGAGCTGGAGGACCGGGAACGACCAGGTGCCTACCACCGGATTGCCTTCGACCGCAGCAACGCTGACGACTCCGCCGCCCACAGCGAGCCGGTCTACATCGAGACGACGCGGCCCGAGCTGATCCCGGCGTGCGTCGCCCTGGTCACCCACCCCGCCGACGAGCGATACGCCGCTCTGGTCGGTACGACCGTCCGTACGCCCATCTTCGGGGTCGACGTCCCGGTTTTCGCTCACCACCTGGCCGAGCCGGACAAGGGCTCCGGGATCGCGATGATCTGCACCTTCGGCGACCTCAATGACGTCACCTGGTGGCGGGAGCTCTCCCTGCCGACCCGGCCGATCGTCGGCTGGGACGGACGGATCATCGCCGAACCCCCACCGGGGTTAGACAGCGCCAAAGGGCGGGCTGCGTACGAGCAGTTGGCCGGCGCGACAATGTTCTCCGCACGCGAACGGGTCGTGGCCATGCTGCGCGAATCGGGTGACTTGGACGGCGAGCCGAAGCCGATCACGCACCCGGTGAAGTTCTACGAGAAGGGCGATCGTCCGCTCGAGATCGTGACGACCCGGCAGTGGTACATCCGCAACGGCGGCCGTGACGATGACCTGCGCGCGGAACTCGTCGCCCGAGGCAAGGAGATCGACTTCCATCCGGCGTTCATGCGGCACCGGTACGAGAACTGGGTAGGGGGTCTGAACGGGGACTGGCTGATCAGCCGGCAGCGGTTCTTCGGGGTGGCCTTCCCGCTCTGGTACGAACTGGACGCCAACGGCGATCCGGACTACGAGCGAATGATCCTGGCCGAGGAGGCCAGCCTGCCGGTGGATCCGAGTTCGGACACCGCACCGGGCTACACCGAGGACCAACGAGGCAAGCCAGGCGGGTTTCTCGGCGACCCCGACGTCATGGATACCTGGGCGACGTCCTCCCTCAGCCCGCAGATCGCCTGCGGCTGGGGGCGCGACGAGGCACTGTTCGCCAACACCTATCCGATGGATCTGCGTCCCCAGGCTCACGACATCATCCGGACCTGGTTGTTCGCCACTGTTGTTCGCGCGCACTTCGAGCACGACGACGTGCCGTGGCAGCACGCCGCGATCTCCGGCTTCATCCTCGATCCTGAGCGCAAGAAGATGAGCAAGTCCAAGGGCAACGTGACCACGCCGATGGACCTGCTGGTCGAGCATGGTTCAGACTCCGTGCGGTACTGGGCTGCCAGCGGGCGGCTCGGCATCGACACCGCCCTCGACCCCGGTCAGATGAGGGTCGGCCGGCGGCTGGCGATCAAGCTGCTCAACGCCAGCAAGTTCGCCCTGGGCCATGACGTCGGTCGTAGCGCGTCGGCCGAAGCGGTGACCGAGCACCTGGACCAGGCCATGCTCGCGGCGCTCGCGGACGTTGTCGCGCAGGCGACTTCGGCGATGGACAGCTTCGAACACCAGCGCGCTCTGGAGGTGACCGAGGCGTTCTTCTGGACGTTCTGCGACGACTACCTCGAGCTTGTCAAGGCTCGCGCGTACGGCGATGTCACACCCGACGACCCGGCGGCCGCATCCGCGCATGCAGCCCTGGGGATCGCGTTGTCCGTACTGCAGCGGCTGTTCGCGCCGATCCTGCCCTTCGCCACCGAAGAGGTGTGGTCGTGGTGGCAGGCGGGTTCCGTACACCGGGCCAGTTGGCCGACGGTCGAACCCTTACGGGCTGCGGCCGGTGACGCGGCCCCAGCAATTTTGACTGTTATCGGTCAGGTCCTCTCGGCGGTACGCAGGGCCAAGTCGGAGGCGAAGCAATCCATGCGGGCCGAGGTCGCTTCGGCGACGGTCACTGGATCGCCCGGTCAGCTTGCGCTGCTCGAGGCTGGGCGCAGTGACCTGTGCAACGCCGGGCGGATCCAGAGCCTGGAATTGATCGAGGCCGACGGACCGATAACCGTCAAGGTCGCGCTGGCCGACCCCGTCCCACCCACCGCCTGACGCAGCCGTGACGGCTCATCTGCGCCCTGCGGCGTCCAGCGACTTGCGACGGCTGCTGGAGATCTACAACTGGTAAGTAGCGCGCAGCCTTGCCACCTTCGACGACGTGCCTGCCACTGCCGAGAGCCGAAGAGCATGGTTCGTCGGCTGCAGGCGACAGGGTCCGTACCAGCTGAGCCTGCACCTGTCACGCGGATTCGGGAAGTCGGCACCTTCACCGAGTACGCCACCAAGGGTGGGCAGCTAATCAGTTCGACGTGGTTCGAGAAGCTCCTGATGAATCATCAGGCACCGAACTGACCCTCGTCCACAGATCCTCTAGCTCGCCCTGATAGGGGCCTCATCTCGGTCAATCTCAGACGATGAGCCACGACCTCGTTGCCCTACTTCCCCGTTCCGGCGCGGCGAGGGTTGCCGACCTGCTCGATCACGTCAGCCAACGCAGTGTGCGGACTTGGTTGAAGCAAGGGCGACTGGTCGTCTTGCATCCTGGAGTCGTCGCGTTGGCGGACTGTCGCGATGACTGGCTGGTCCGCGCGCACGCCGCAGTGCTGCACACCGGCGGCCAGCTGAGCCACACCACGGCTCTCACACTCTGGAAGCTGATCGAGGACAAAGGCCCGTGCCTGCACGTCTCGGTACCCGCCGGCCGGGGCCTACGCAGCGGTCATGGGCTCGTCGTCCATCGGAGGACGGCTGCAGAGCGACCCTTCGACATCGACGGGCTCCCCTGTCAAGGGCCATTGAGAACTGCCCGGTGGCGGTCACGAAATCTGCCCGGTGGTGGCCACGGGATCTGCCCAATGCTGGCCACCACCGGCTTGGCCTGTCAGGTCAATGGCCTCACCCCTTGTCCGGCTAGTGCTTGGGAGAGGCGGACCGAGTCGCCGCTGGTTTGGCAGATGTGGGCGTGGTGCAGGAGCCGGTCGACGGTCGCGGTCGCGAGGGTCTTGGGCATCAGTTCGTCGAAGGCGGCTGGGTGGAGGTTGGAGGAGACGGCGATGGACCGTTTCTCGTATGCGGCATCTACCAAGCGGTAGAGACCTTCGGCGGCGTCCTGGGCGACCGGGAGCAGCCCAATATCGTCAACGACCACGAGATCGGCGCGGAGCACGCGGGCGATGGCTTTGCTGACGGTGTCATCGGCACGGTGTCGGCGCAGTAGCACTCCGAGGTTTTCCAGGGTGAACCAGGCGACCTTCAGCCCGCCCTCGACGGCTTGCTGGCCGAGGGCTTCGAGCAGGAACGTCTTCCCGGTCCCCGACGGGCCGCAGACCACCAGGTTCTCGCGGCGGTGCACCCATTCCAGGGTGCGAAGCGCCTGCTGGGTGGGCGCGGGGATCGAGCTGGCCTCGGCCCTCCACGCGTGGAATGTCTTCCCGGTCGGGAACGCGGCCGCGGCTCTGCGGGTGGCCAGTGCGGAGCGTTCCCGGCCGGCGGCTTCCTCGGCGAACAGCGCCAGCAGCACCTCGGCCGGGTCCCAGCGTTGAGCTTTCGCGGTCGCGACCACCTCCGGTGCGCGCCGGCGGATGTGGGGCAGCCGCAGCCGACGCAGCAGCGCCTCCAAGTCGGCAGGTAGCGGTGGTGGAGCCGGAACACCCGCTGCGACAACGGTATTCGCCGCTGTCCTTGTCCGGGGCGGGGTGCTCATGTGATCACCTGATTGACCTCGGGGCTGCCATCCTCGCCGTGCTGGCCCAGTGCGGCCCAGCCCGCGGTGCCCTGGGTGAGGCTGCGGTCCTCACCGGCCCGGGTAACCGGGCCCCGGGCGCTGCGGGCGTGATGGTCCAGGATCGAGGACAGATCGCCCTCGCCGAAGCGGGCGTTGACCGCGGCGTGCCCGAGCGCCCAGTCGACCTCGTCGGTGCCGACGAGCTTGGCTGTGCTGACCGCGGCGGCCATCTTGACCCGCATCCTGCTGGTGCCCGCGGCAGCGGCCTCGGTCAACCACAACCGTGCCCCGTCACCCAGGGCGAGGAACTCGGCCTCGGCGGAACTGCGGGCCCTCGGTGCCCGCCCGAGCGCCCCGGCCGGTGCGGGCGGGAAGTGAGCGTCGTCTAGCTTCGGGCTGCCCGGCGTGGCCCGGGCATGACGAGCGACCTCGACCGGTCCGGCCTCGCCGACGTGCACGATGATCACCTGCTCACCGTCGCCGACACCATGGGTGCGAACCCAGACCTGGCCGCCGAGCAAGGTGTGCGGAACCGAGTACTGCCCACCCTCGAAGGCCACCATAGGTGTCTTCGCCGCCACCGCGCGGGTCACCCCGAAGGCGACCGTGTGCGCAGCCGCGGGCAGCCGGTGCAGCCGCGTTCCTTCCTCGGCCAGCATGTCGCGCGGCGCCCGGCGGGTCACCCGGTGGGGTCGGGCGTTGACCTGCTCACAGAACACCTCGCAGGCCGCCTCCAACTCGGCGAAGGAGACGTAGCCGCCGAGCAGGTTCGTGTCCTTCGGGACCAGGTCGGCCTTGGCCAGCTTCACCGTGCTCTCACTGCCACCCTTGGAAGCAGGATCAGCCGGCTCGCACGTATGCACGGTCACCGAGTAGTGCCGGGCGAAGGCGAGCATCTGCGGGTTCCGGACCGCGATCCCGGCAACGTGCTCCACGGTCACCGTCTTCTCGTTATCGGTCAGCACATACGTCGGAGCACCGCCGATGCGGCGCAGCGTCACGTCCAACGCGGCGAACACACTGGGCATCGTCTTGTCCCGCAGCGCCAGCACCACCCGAAACCGTGACCAGGCCAGCCACGCGCAGAACAACACCGTCTTGACCCCGTCGATCACCGGCCCGTCACCGAAGTCGTACTGCAACCACATCCCCGGCTCGGTCACCCACGGCCGATGCACCCGCACCCGACCGGACTTGAACGCCGCCCGCACGTGCGCGACCGCGCGCCGCGTCGTGCGCTCCGAACCCGAATAGCCCAGTACCACAAGCCTTTCGTGCACCTTGTCGGCGCGGACCTTACCCGCCGACCGCTCCATCCACTCCTCGAGTTTCGGCAGAAACTCATCGATCAACTTCGGCCGCGAAGCCGCACGACCACACACTCCACCCGCATCACGGGCAGCGACATACCTCCCGACCGTGTGATGCGAACAGCCAGCCAGCTCGCCGGCATCACGCAACGACCCAGTCAGATCGAATGCTTCCAACATTTCCATGATCTCCTCGGCAGACTTCAACTTGTCCCTCTTCGGGTCGACGGACGCTTCAGCACCGCCAGCGCACCCGAAGAGGGGCCTCAACCACCGCAAGCAGCGAGGCAAACGACGTCGTGTCGGGCAGATCCCAAGACCGTCAGCGGGCAACTCCCATGACCGCTAGCGGGCAGCTACATGGCCGTCTCCGGGCAGCCTCCCGTGGCCGCCGACA
>JBPCPI010000197.1:0-15410 GCA_050999295.1 Geodermatophilaceae bacterium
TAGGAGGGCAGGTTGTCTTCGGTGAGCAGGTTGGTGATCATCGCGGCCTTGGCCACGTCCGAGATCCGGGACTGCTCGGGTGCCCAGTCCTGCCCGCCCATGAACGCGAAATTGCGGCCTTCGTCCCACGGGATGTAGTCGTGCGGGTGCCACTCCTTGGCGATCTTGAGGTGCCGCTCGAGGTTCTGCTCGACGATCGGCTCCAGGTCGTTGAGCAGGTTGGCGGTACTGGCTGGCGCGCTCACTGTTCTCCTCGGATGTCGACTGGTTACGCTCGCGTAGCTTACGGCACCGTAGGGTCCGAGCGCACCGTCAGATCGGTCACTTCCAGGCACCCGTTCGCCGTGTCGGACCTCGTACTGCATTCGTACGGCAGACCAGGCCCGGCCGCCCCAGCGGGCAGAATTCCGTCTCGTGCCCGTGAGCCCGGCCGTCCAAGCCGATCCCCCGCAGGCTCGGCCGCGCCACGCCCTCCGGACCGCCTCCGCTGAGCTGGTAGCGCCACGATCCCTGGTTCCGGTGCGGTTCCTGATGTGACGGGTCATCGCCGAGAACTGGGCGATGGCCACGAGCACTGACGCTAGATTGACTTTCCGGTATCCCGCGGTCACGCGCACACCGACCGGTCGAAGGGAGTACCGCATGCGGGTGTTGTTCATCGGCGGTCCCGGTGCGGGCAAGGGAACCCAGTCAGCACGGATGGCGGACTTCTTCGGCCTCACGCACCTGTCCAGCGGTGACCTGCTGCGCAAGCACGTTGCCGAGGGGACCGCTCTGGGTCAGCGGGTGAAGGCCTTCATGGATAGCGGTGACCTGGTACCCGACAAGATCGTCATGGACATGCTGCGCAAGCCGGTCCTGGCCGCGAGCCGGACCGGCGGCTACATCCTCGACGGTTTCCCCCGTACGGCCGAGCAGGCTCATGCCGCCTATCTCGTGGCCAGTGAGCTGGGCGTCGAGGTCCAGGTCGCAGTCCATCTCCTGGTCGACCATGACGTGCTGGTCGCCCGGCTCATGAGCCGCGGACGCGGGGCGGACGACAACGACCAAAAGGTGATCGAGCACCGCATCGAGGTGTACAACGAGCAGACCACGCCGCTGCTCGAGTACTACGCCGTACGCGAGGAGCTGATCACCATCGACGGCGGCCGTTCGGTCGATGAGGTCAGCTGGGAGCTGGTCTCGGCGCTGCAGGCCCGCAACGTAACGAAACCGAGTTGATCATCGGGTTTCAGGGGTTTGATTCCTGAATTCGGCCAATCAAACCCCGGCTTTCCGAAGATCAACTCCCACACACAGTCGAGTTGGCTGCCGAACGCGGGTACGGGGCTGACACCAAAGCCGGGGAGATCGTGGACTGGCTCAAGAACGACTTCGGGATCGGTCGAGGTCACGCCATGGCATTCGTCCACGTGATCAAGAACGGGGCCATCATCGGCGACAAGCACGTCGGGAGCAGCGGGTCGCACCGCGACGAGTCGAACGTCCTTCGGCTCGACGGCAAGGCGCATCGAAGCCAACCAGCGAAGACCAGCGCCGACTGAACGGCCGGCCTGTTCCGGTAACCGTGCAACCCGGCGGTGATGTGCAGAACCGGCAAGAATATGGCGCAGAGCTAGAGGCTCCTGCACATTGCGTCAGGGGCGAGCGACGCCACGGGGCTGCAGGGTGGAGCGGTAGCGGTACAGATCGCGCATCGTGCCGATCTCGCCGCCGTGCCACGAGTCGTGCTCGATCATCGTCCAGAAGATCCGCCAGGCCGGCACTTTCTTACCCCCGCCAGGCACATGGCCGGGCTCCGCCTGGCCGCTCGGCTGTTCGCCCCAGTTCGTACCGACCTCGGCGTCCAAAGCCTCGTCGTCAGCCAAGCCCAACAGGTCGTCGCGCAGCAGTTGCTGACCTTCGTCCAGTCGGGTGAGCGCCCCCGCCGCCGTACGAGAAGCTGCCACGTCAGAGAACGTCAAAGTCGCTGCACCGTAAGCGTATTCGTGATACATGATCTTGCAGTCCGCGATGTGCAGGAGTCGCCAAGCGATCGTGGTGAACGGCGCCGGCACCGGATCCGGGGAGTCGTAGTCCGCAGCCCAGCGGCCATCGTCCCTGCGGCGGATGGACCAGCCACCCGGACCCGGCACCGGCCGCCACAGGTACTCTTCGTCGGTGAGCCCCTCCAGCCGCTGGCTCAGCCGGGCGTAGGCCTCGTCAAGTTGAATCAGCAGGAGTTCGATCCGCGACATCATTAAGGTCTACTGCTGTGCGCTTGCCGCGGCTAGGGGGTACGGCCCTTGGCCAGCATCTCGACGAAACGGTCGATCCGCCGGGCGCGGGTCTCGGCCCGTTTGGCGTCCTGGACCTGGTAGAAGATCGTGTACCGCTGCGCCGAACTGAGCCCCGCGAAGGCGCGCGCCGCTGCCGGGTCCGCATCGAGGGCGGCGCGTAGGTCCTCGGGGACGGTGGCCGTCGCCGGGCCGTCATAGGCCCTGGCCCACCGGCCGTCAGCCTTGGCCCGTTCGACTTCGGCGATGCCTGCTGGCTGCATCCGACCAGCTTTGGTTGGCTCCGTGACGTACCCGACGTTGCGTTTGGACCACACGCTGCGCGGACGCCGGGGGCAGAACCGCTGCTTGTACGTCGAATCGTCGCCCCCGCGCGACTGACCGTCGATCCACCCGTAGCAGAGCGCGATCTGTAGTGCCTCGGCGTAGCTCACCGATTCAATGCCCGAGCCCTTCTTTGCGATCCGTAGCCAGAGCCCGGCCGGGTCGTCGCGATGCGCGGCCACCCACTCCTCGAACTCGGTCGCGGTGCCGAAGGCCAGCGTTGGAGGCTCGACCTTCGCCGCAGTCGTCTGTTCCGCGATCATGGAGCTGGCACCACCTCGGTGCGGCGTGTCGTGGTCACGGCTCCATGATCGCGCACCGCCCGGCACAATGGCGCAAGGTCCGAACACCCGGACGGTGCAGACAGCGCAGGAGTGACAAGTGAGCGAGCCGACCCGCCCGGACGTCGATCCACCCGAGGGGCCTGCGCCTCCGGACCTGCAGATCCAGGACCTGATCGTCGGCGACGGCGCCAAGGCGGTCAGCGGGTCACACATCCAGGCGCACTACGTCGGGGTCACGCACTCCGGCGGCGAGGAGTTCGACGCCTCCTGGAACCGGGGTCAGCCACTGACGTTTCAGTTGGGTGTCGGCCGCGTCATCAAAGGTTGGGACGAGGGCATCATCGGTATGAAGGTCGGCGGTCGTCGTCGTCTCACGATCCCGCCGCACATGGCGTACGGCGACCACGGTTCCGGCAAGGTGATCAAGCCCGGCGAGACCCTGGTGTTCGTGGTGGACCTCGTCGACGTGCGCTGAGCCGCGCCGCCCACCGAGGTTCGGCAACTTTCGGCGGCAGCCCGACCGTACGCGAAGGCGCGCACTCAGCCGGTGCTGGCCAGCGGCGATCACGCTGCGTCGCGCAGTGCACCCATTGCAGTGCACCCATTTTCGGCCCTTTCCACCTGACGCGTGAGGTGTCTTGCGTGCGGAACGGGTCGAATGCGCGGGGGCGACGTACCCGCCTGACCGTGCCGGACGTACGCGCGCCCTTATGTCACGGCCGGTCGAGGTCGGCGGCCAGGGTCTTCGGCGCCACGGCGCGATAACTCTCCTCGATCCAGTCCCGGATCAACTCAGGGTCGACCGGACCCTGATCGAACGGGATGTTGACCCACCCCCACTTGCCCAGGCCGTACCCGCTGGGCGAAGCCCCCGGGATGGCAAGCGCCTCGTCCTTGGACACCGGCAGCTTGAGCCCGATCCCGACTGGCCAGCGGGTGTCACTGGGGTCGGCGCCAGCGAAGACGAACACCTTCTTGCGCACCTTGACGACGATGTCGCCCTCCCACGGCTCGTCCTGCCACGCCTCGGGATAGGACAGGGCCAGCTCGATCGCTGCCTGGCGCACCTTGGCCGCCTGCTTGTTCACCTTCGTGCCTCTCGCTCGCCCGCCCGTCTCGCCCGCCCGCTCACCCCGCGCACCGTGCTCAGGTGCTCACCTTGCTCCCTCGCTCACCCGGCGCACCGTACCGCCGCTGGCTCAGGGCGTCCCTGATTCGACGGAGTCGACCCGTGGACGCCCTGAGTCATTCCGGCCGGGGGCTCGGCGATCTCGCAGGAAGGCCAGCATGGGCACGACCAGGTACGACGTCGCCGTCGTCGGCGGGGGACACAACGGCCTGGTTGCGGCGGCCTATCTGGCCAGGGCAGGGAGATCGGTCCTGGTACTCGAGCGGCTCGGCTACCTCGGCGGCGCGGCGGTCAGCGAGGCGGTCTTTCCCGGGGTGGACGTACGGCTGTCCAAGTACTCCTATCTGGTCAGCCTGCTGCCCGACCAGATCGTCTCCGACCTCGGTCTCAGGGTCGGGTTCGGCGACCGTACGGTGTCCTCCTACACCCCGCTGCACCGATCGGGGCATGATCTGGGTCTGCTGGTCGAGCGGCCGACCGGAGAGCGGACCCGGCGGTCGTTTCTCGAGCTGACCGGCGCCGGGGCCGAGTACGAGGCCTGGCGGGACTTCTATGCCCGATTGGAAACCCTCGCACAGGATCTCGCGCCAACCTTGCTCGAGCCGCTGGCGACGGCGAAGCAGGTCGAGTCCCGGCTGCGCGATCCACAGCTCCTTTCCGAGCTGCGTGAGCTGCCGCTGGCCGATTTCGTCGGGCGGTCCCTCACCGACGATCACGTACGCGGGGTGGCGCTCACCGACGGGTTGATCGGCACGTTCGCAGACCTGCACGCCGCTGACGGCCTGGCGAACCGGTGCTTCCTCTATCACCTGATCGGCAACGGCTCGGGCCAATGGCGGGTGCCGATCGGCGGAATGGGCGCGGTGTCCGCGTCGATGGCCGAGGCGGCCAGGCGGTTCGGTGCGGAACTGACCGTCGGCGCGACCGTCACCTCGGTCGCGGTGGATGCCACCGGAGCGGAGGTGTCCTGGATGGATGAATCCGGTGCCGCACACGCAGTCCCGGCCGACTCAGTCGTTTCGGGAGTCGCGCCCCAGGTGATGGACAGGCTGCGCGGTCGTACGCCGGCGCCTCGCCCGGTCGGCGCCCAACTGAAGATCAACATGGTCCTCACTCGGCTGCCACGGCTGCGCTCCGGCCTAGATCCGACCCTCGCCTTTGCGGGGACGCTGCATGTCAACCAGTCCGCGCGCCAACTGGACCTGGCCCACGCCACAGCCGGAGCCGGGCGGGTGCCCGACCCCCTGCCCTTCGAGGTCTACTGCCATTCGTTGGCAGACCCGACCATCCTCGGCCCTTCCGAACACGCCGCCGGGTACCAGACACTGACCCTATTCGGGCTCCATACCCCGACCGTGCTCTTCGACAACGACAACGCCGGCGTACGCACGGAGGCCACCCGGCTCGCGGTCGAGGGATTGAACAGCGTCCTCGCCGAACCGCTGGAGGACTGCCTGGCCCGGGATGCCTCCGGTGCCCGGTGTCTGCAGGCAGCCTCCCCTCTGGACGTCGAGGCCGCCCTGGCGATGCCGGGCGGCAACATCTTCCACAGTGAGCTGTCCTGGCCCTTCGCCGACGACGCGTCGCAAGCCGGTTCCTGGGGAGTGGAGACCGACGAGCCGCGGTTGGTCTACGCGGCCAGCGGCGGCGCCGTACGCGGCGGTGCAGTCAGCGGCATCGGCGGCCACAACGCCGCGCACGCGCTCCTCGAGCGCAGCTGATCGGCTCAACAGGGGGAGCTGGAGCGCCGTTGGGGCCCAGTACAGGGGAAGATTCCTACGAACCTAACGGTGCAGGGGGCCCCTGAGTCGGAACCCGATCTGGCGATGCTGCGAGAGCACCGACGCCGGCCGCGAACTACTCCCGCCCGCGCAGCGGCCAGTGCGCGTAGGTCTCGTGCCGCGCGGTCCTGTCTGGTCCGGCGCCGAGCCGACTTTCGATCAGGTACAGCTCGGTCGCCGTCCAGGGTGATCCGGTGAAGTGGCGTAGTCGCTCCGCGAGTGGCCTCAGGTCGACGCCGGCCGCACCACGGGCCAGCGTGAGATGCCCGCGATAGGGCCGGCTGTCGACCTCCACTCCGGCCCCAACGGCGGCGGCCCGTACGGCATCGGCAAGCCGCTGGAGCGACTCCAGATCGCCGGCGACGCCCGCCCACAACGCCCGGTCGCCGAACCGGTCGCCGAACCGCCCAGCCCCGGCGATCGAGAGCTTGATCGGTTCGTGCTGTCGGGCGACCGGGTCGAGGCGCTGCATCAGCACGTCGACCGTGGGCTCCTCGACGGCGCCGAGAAATGCCAGGGTGAGATGCGAGCTGCCGAGGCGGGTCCAGCGTGCCGACGGCGTGTCGTCCCGCAGTGGCTGCGCTGCGCCGCAGAGTTCGTCGAGCGCGGCGGGAGGTGGCAGCAGCGCCACGAAGAGTCGCTTGGACACAGCCCATTCTCACCCCCAGCCGGGAGCTCGGCTGCCGTACCAGTTCCGCGCCGCACGGCATGTGATCGAAGGCACAAGCCGGATGTTTCGCCCGCGTTACGCCGCCGGTATGGTGCAGGACATCCCCCACGTACGTCGGGTCGGACCTCAAGCGGGGTTCGGCGACGGTGCGCCATCTCCGTCTCGTGTCCGCAGACCAGGTCCGCCGCCGGCGCTAGGAGTTGAGATGACCACGGTTGCGATCCCCGGGCTGGATACCGCCCCCACCAGTCATGCCCGGCTGCTCGGCTGGGTACGCGAGGTCGCGGAGCTGACCACTCCCGAGCGGGTCGTGTGGATCGACGGCAGCGCGGCGGAGGGGACCCGGCTGACCGACCAACTCGTCGAGGCAGGCACGTTCACCCGCCTGGAGAAGAAGCCCAACTCCTTCTACGCCGCCTCCGACCCGACCGATGTCGCCCGGGTCGAGGACCGCACCTTCATCTGTTCGGTACGCGAGCAGGACGCAGGGCCCACCAACAACTGGATGGACCCGCACGAGATGAAGGCCATCATGACCGACCTGTACCGCGGGTGCATGCGCGGCCGCACGATGTACGTCATCCCGTTCTGCATGGGCCCGATCGAGGCCGACGAACCGATGTTCGGGGTGGAGATCACCGACTCCGAGTACGTCGTGGTCTCCATGCTGGTGATGGCGCGAAGCGGTGCCAAGGCGCTCGAGGCGATGGGAACCGATCGGGACTTCGTTCCGGCCCTGCACTCGGTCGGAGCCCCGCTGCAGCCCGGCCAGCAGGACGTGGCCTGGCCGTGCAGCGACACCAAGTACATCGTCCAGTTCCCCGAGGAGCGCGCGATCTGGTCGTACGGCTCCGGGTACGGCGGCAACGCCCTGCTGGGCAAGAAGTGCTACTCGCTACGGATCGCCTCGGTGATGGCCCGCGACGGCGGCTGGCTGGCCGAGCACATGCTGATCCTCAAGATGACCAGCCCGGCCGACCAGTCCTACTACATCGCCGCTGCCTTCCCGTCGGCCTGCGGCAAGACCAACCGGGCGATGCTCGAGCCGACCATCCCCGGCTGGAAGGTCGAGACGCTGGGCGACGACATCGCCTGGATGCGTTTCGGGGAGGATGGCCGCCTGTACGCGCTGAACCCCGAGTACGGGCTGTTCGGCGTAGCACCGGGTACCGGCTGGCACACCAATCCCAACGCGATGCGGACCATCGCAAAGGGTAACTCGGTGTTCACCAATGTCGCCCTGACCGATGACGGCGACATCTGGTGGGAGGGGATGACGAAGGAGAAGCCCGCGCATCTCACGAGCTGGAAAGGGGAGGACTGGACGCCGGAGTCCGACTTCGTCTCTTCGCATCCGAACTCCCGATTCTGCACCCCCATCAAGCAATGCCCGATCCTGGCTCCCGAGTACGACGACCCCAAGGGTGTACCGATCTCGGCGATCCTGTTCGGGGGGCGCCGGAAGACCACGATCCCGCTGGTTACCGAGTCCCGGGACTGGCAACACGGCGTCTTCATGGGCGCCACCCTGTCCTCGGAGACGACGGCCGCGGCGACCGGTGCCGTTGGCGTCGTACGCCGGGACCCGTTCGCGATGCTCCCGTTCGTCGGCTACAACGCCGGCGACTACTTCGCCCACTGGGTGGAGACCGGCAAGAGCGCGGACGCCACCAAGCTGCCCAAGATCTATTACGTCAACTGGTTCCGGGTAGACGAGGACGGGAAGTTCCTCTGGCCGGGATTCGGGGAGAACTCCCGGGTCCTCAAGTGGGTCATCGAGCGGCTGGAAGGAAGCGCGGCCGCGGTGGAGACCCCGGTCGGTCACGTGCCTACTCCGGATTCCCTGGACACCGACGGCCTCGGCATGACCGACGAGCAGATCGCGGCGGTGCTCGCCGTCGACGCGCAGGAGTGGCAGGCCGAGATCCCGCAGATCGCCGAGTGGTTCGACAAGATCGGCGACATGCTGCCGACCACCATGCGTGACGAACTCGACACCCTCAAGCGCCGCCTCGACGCCTGATCCCCAACAGAACATCGCGGTTATGCGCATAACCGTCACCGATCGGGCCGATTTTCCGCGGTTGTGCGCAGAACCGCGGGGTCTCGACGCCTGACCGCTGACTAAGTGATCTTTCGGTAGCGCAGGTAGACCACTCCGGAGGCATCGAAGCGCCGGGTCTCGACCTGCTCGACGTGAATCGCGGTGTCGAGCAGCGGGAAGAACGGCCGGCCAGCACCGAGGATCACCGGATACACCAGCAGCCGGAACTCGTCGATCAGACCGAGCCGGATCAGCTGGGCGGCGAGGTCCGCGCCGCCGCAGTCGAGGTCCCCACCGGTCTCTTCCTGGAATCGGCGGACCTCGGTGGTGATGTCCTCGGCGGCCAATCGGCTGTTCCAGCCAACCGAGGGAAGCGTCCGAGAGAACACCAGCCTTGGGGTGGCCAGCCAGATCGCCGCGAACTCCTGCTCGACCTGCGGCGCGGCCGGATTCTCCGGAACAGAGGGCCAGTAGCCGGACATCACTTCGTAGAGGTGCCGCCCGTACACCGAACCGCTCGTCTCGGCAGCCTGCTCGTTGGCGAACCGGTGTACCTCCTCGTCCGGTTCACCCCAGCCGATGTCGCGTCCGGGCGCTTCCATGAAGCCATCCAGCGAAACGCCCATCGAATAGATCACGATGCCCATGTCCACTCCCTCGTCGCAGTCCCGCCGGATATGACCGTGCGCATGGCCGAAAGTCAAAGGTCGAAAGTCATCGCGACGAAGCTCGCACATCGTCGCGGTTCTGACGGCCCGAGTCGGTTAGCGTGTGCCGGTTGACTCACAGCAGCAAGGGGGCCGGGTGCTCGGGGCGTACAAGCAGGTCGTGCTGACCCCGCACGCCCTGCCGATGATCGCGGTCGGCTTCCTCGGTCGCTTGCCCCTGTCGATGGTGGGCCTGGGTTGTCTGCTCGTGGTCGAGGACTACACCGGGTCCTACGCGCTCGGTGGGGCGGTCGCGGCCACGGGTGCGGTGACCACGTCGTTGTTCGGGCCACTGCTGGGCCGAGCGGCCGATGCGTTCGGGCAACGCCGGGTACTGCTGCCGACTCTCGCGGTGTTCGTGATCGCCGGCGCGACCTTTCTCTGGACGGTCCGAGAGGATCAGCCGAGATGGCTCATGTTCCTGGCTGCGGGGGTCGCCGGCGCCTGCATCCCGCCGATCTCCAGCATGCTGCGTACCAGGTGGACCTACCTTCTGAAAGGCTCCCCGCGGCTGCCCACGGCACTTGCCTTCGAATCGGTGATGGACGAATTCACCTTCATCATCGGGCCGGTCATCGTCACATTTCTGTCCACCACCGGTCACACCACATCCGGGGTCGTGACCGCCTTCGTGCTCGCTGCTGTCGGTGGGCTGCTCTTCGCTGCCCAGCGAAAGACCGAGCCCCCGCCGGGCGGAGCGCAGATCCAACGCGGCCCCTCAGCGATGCGAACTCCGGGACTTCGCGTGCTCTGTGTCGTCGGGTTCGTGATCGGCGGGATCCTGGGTGACCTGCAGGTCAGCCTGGTTGCGTTTTCCGAGGAGCAAGACGCCTACTCCATGTCCGGTGTGCTGATCGCTGCCCTGGCGGTCGGCTCCATGGCCTCCGGGATCCTCTGGGGGACATTGCACTTCCGTACGCCGCTGCATTCGAGGCTCATCAACACGCTCGGATGCCTTACCCTGCTGAGCCTCCCGCTGGCGCTGATCGGCGACATCTGGCCCATGGTGATCGCGGCGGCAGTGTTCGGTTTCGCGATCTCCCCGTCTTTGATCACCTCCTTCACTCTCGTGGAGAAGCTGGTCGCTGAGGAGATCGTCACCGAAGGGTTCACCTGGGTGGGTACCGCCGTCGGACTGGGGGTAGCGGTGGGTGCCGCTTCCTCGGGTGTCCTGGTGGAGGTCTCCGGCGCCAACCAGGCCCTTCTCGTGGCCACCGCGCTCGCCCTGCTCGCGGCTTCGACGGTCTTCGGTTTTCAACGCACCCTCATCACAGATTCGGAGCTGGCTGGCGAAAGTGCCCGAGTGCAGTGACGGGGAGGCGGCGGAGCGACTCCCCTGCAGGAGCCGGTCCAGCCATCCGGGCAGGTACCAGTTGCCCTCGTCGAGCAACGCCATGGCAGCTGGGACGAGCAGCATCCGGACCAGAGTCACGTCCACCAGGATGGCCGTGGCCATGCCGACCCCGATGATTTTGACCAGCACCGACGGGTCAAGGGCGAATCCGGCTGCGACCGCGATCATGATCGCCGCAGCGGAGGTGATGATCCGGGTCGTCGAGGACAGGCCGGCGACGATGCCGGCCCGGCCGGTCACGCCGGCCTCCCGCTGCTCGCGGATGGCCGAGAGCATGAAGACCTCGTAGTCCATCGACAGGCCGAACAGGATCGCGAAGAGGATCACCGGCGCCCAGGCCACGATGGGGATCGGCCCCGGAAGGCCGAGCAATTGCGCACCGAGATCGGTTTGGAAGGCCAGGGTCAGGACGCCGAAGGAGGCACAGACCGACAGCAGGTTGCCAACCACAGCTTTCAACGGCACGACGATCGACCGGAACACGACCAGCAGCAGCACGAAGGTGGCGCTCAGGACGGCCAGGATGACCCACCACAATTGGGCACTCAGCGTCGTGGTCATGTCCAACCCGGCCGCCGTAGGGCCGGTGATGTCGACACCGTCGGGCAGCTGGTCGGCCAGCCGTCGTACCAGAACGCCGGTTGCCTCATCCGAGGGGCCGGTGGTCGGGATGACTTGGATCAGCGCTGTGCTCCCGTCTGCCGCAACCACCGGCGGGAAAACCTCGGCCACCCCGCCGACTGTGGCCAGGTCGACGGCGAGCCGGTCGACGTGCGCGACGGCGTGCCGGTCGGCGACGAGCAGCAGCGGGCCATTGGCACCCGGCCCGAAGGATGCGCTGACCAAGTCGTAGGCCTGACGCGTGGGCTGGTCGACGCTCTCGCTGCCGGCGTCGCTCTGGCCCAGGCGCATCCCCAGACCCGGAGCGGCCAGGGCCAGGAGTGCCAGCACACTGATCATCAGCCACCCGCCCGGCCGGGAAACGACCCGCCGGGCCAGCCGCTGTGCGCGGGGCGAGTGGAAGGAGTCCATCGGCAGGACGGGCGCACGTCGAGCCCGGCGGCCAAAGACCCGTAGGCCCGCCAGGCCGAGCAGCGCCGGTAGCAGCGTGATCGACACCAGCATCGTGGCCAGTACGACCAGACCGGCGGCAAAGCCCATCGAGGCGAAACTGGGAATCCCGGAGAACACCAGGCCGGTGATGCCGATGAGGACCGACACCCCGGCGACCACAACCGAGTGGCCGGCGGTGGCCGTGGCGTTCGCGGCAGCCTCGACCGGACTAGCGCCGGCGGCCAGCCCCTGCCGATGCCGGGCGATGATGAACAAGGCGTAGTCGATCCCGACACCGAGACCGAGCATCGCCCCCAACGTAGGGCTGACCGTGTTCACGTCGACCGCAGCCGCCAACAGCGTGATCATCCCGATCCCGATCCCGACACCGAGCCCGGCGACGACCAACGGGAGTCCGGCGGCCAGCGCGGATCCGAACGCCAAGAGCAGGATGATCAGGGCGACGCCGACACCGATTCCTTCGGCCACGCCGTTCGGCCCTTGGATGCTCTCCGGTATCTGCCCACCGACGGCGACCTCGGTGCCCGCGGCGGCCAGCGGCCGGCTGGCATCGGTGAGCGCTTCGGTCACGGCTGCGGCGTCCAGATCGGCGATCTCTGCGTCGAACCGGGCGTCCAGCAGCGCGCTCGACCCGTCCTCGCTGATCCGGGTGCGCACCTCGGCAACGCCGCGGACGTCGGCCACCTCGGCCGCGGTCTGGTCGAGCGCGGCCCGGTCGATCGGACCGGTGGGCGCGCTGGCTATCACATGCGCATGCGCTCCAGCCTGCTGCGGAAAGCCCTCGGCCAGGCGCTCGGTGGCTCGTTCGCTGGAGCTTCCCGGCACGGTCATCGTGTCCCGAAGGACCCCGCCGACCATCCCGGCGAGGCTGGTGATCGCCGCGACGACCGCGATCCAGAGGACGATCGTGCGGGCGGGATGGCGAGCACACCAGCCCCCAAGTCGGTGCAGCGTTCCGGTCATGGCGATCTCCTGGCGGTGGCGGCGTGGCCGGATCCCGGCTGAACCGAGACAAGCCGCACCCAGACAGCGCGTCCAACAGCAATCCGGGCCGGATCGACAACTGTTGGTTGTCGATGTCGTCCCATGGCGACGACAATCGGCTCGTGGACCTCGACTCGGCCCTGCTTCGCGCCTTTGTGGTGACCGCCGAGGAGATGCACTTCGGCCGGGCGGCCGGGCGGCTGCAGCTCACCCAGCAGGCGCTGTCCAAGCGGATTGCCCGCCTCGAGAACCTGCTTGCACTCCGCCTCCTCGACCGGGCCAGCCGACGGGTCGAGCTCACTGACGCCGGGGGGAGGTTGCTGCCCCTGGCTCGTCAGGCGGTCGACGCCGTCGACGCCGTGGCCTGCGAAGTGTTCAGTGCCGGGCAGCCACTCGTGGTCGACGTCCTGGGCGAGCATCTGACGCCCGTGCACCTGCTGCACCGGGCGGTCGCCAGGCAGCCGGATCTCGACGTCGAGATCATCATGCGAGACAACAAGGTTGCCCTCACTGAAGCACTGCGCAGCGGCAGCGCTGACGTGGCGATCGGCTGGTCGAGTGCGGTCGAGGATCCGTGGCCGCGGGACATCCAGCGGCAGTTGCTACTGCTCGAGCCCGTGTACGTGCTGATGTCCACCCAGCACGCGCTGGCCGGACGCGACGAGATCGGTCTCGCCGAACTGGCGGACGTGGCGCTGTGGTTCCCGACCCGCAACGCACCCCCGGAGTGGGTGCGTTGGCTCGACGAGCTGGCCGCGGCGTACGGCCTGCGGATCGACCGATTCGGGACCACCCTGGGCTTCGACGACTTCCTCAACCTGGGCGGAGTGCCGGAGAGAGTGACCTTCTTCGGCGGGGCGATGCCCGTACCGACGGGGGAGGAGGTCCGGTTGGTGCCGATCGTGGACCCGACACCGGTGGTCGTCTGGACGGTGATGTGGCGGCGCCGCGTCCCCGACGCCCGGGTAGCCCGCCTTGTCGAGTTGATGACCGAGGGTCAGCCTGATCTGCTCCGCGCCACCCGTACTGATCCGGAAGCCCTCTGGCTCCCGGAGGGAGATCGAGCCTACGTCGCCCGTCTCAGCCCACCTGAGCGCATGTCTGGTCCGGCAGCCGTGGAAGATCTCGAGCATGGCCGATTTCGTGGGCGCGGTTGATCAGGGCACGACGAGCACGCGCTTCATGATCTTCGACCACAGCGGCAACGTCGTGGGTCGACACCAGCTCGAGCACGAACAGATCCTGCCTCGGGCCGGCTGGGTCGAGCACAACCCGACCGAGATCTGGGAGCGCACCTCCGCGGTCATCCAGACCGCCGTGCAGCGGGCCAAGCTGACCAGCTCTGACCTGGCTGCCGTCGGCATCACCAACCAGCGCGAGACCACGCTCGTCTGGGACCGGTCGACCGGCCGCCCGTACTACAACGCGATTGTCTGGCAGGACACCCGTACCGATCGGATCGCCTCGGCTCTGGACCGGGACGGGCGCGGAGACATCATCCGGCGCAAGGCTGGGCTGCCGCCGGCCACGTACTTCTCCGGCGGGAAGATCCAGTGGATCCTGGACAACTTCGACGGGGTACGGGCCGCGGCCGCGCGCGGCGAGGCACTCTTCGGCACCACCGACAGCTGGCTGCTCTGGCACCTCACCGGTGGGACCGATGGCGGCGTTCACGTCACCGACGTGACCAACGCCAGCCGGACCATGCTGATGGACCTCGAGACGCTGCAGTGGGACGAGGAACTGCTCGGTTTCTTCGACATCCCCCGGGAGATGCTTCCCGAGATCCGGCCGAGCTCGGATTCGACGCCGTACGGCCTGACCCTCGAACGCGGACCGCTGGCCGGTGAGGTGCCGCTGACCGGCGCCCTCGGCGACCAGCAGGCCGCGACGGTCGGGCAGGTCTGCTTCAGCCCCGGCGAGGCCAAGAACACGTACGGCACAGGCAATTTCCTGCTGCTCAATACCGGTAGGGAGAAGGTCGCGTCGAAGGCCGGTCTGCTGACGACCGTCTGCTACCAGCTGGGCGAGGCTGCCCCGGTGTACGCGCTGGAGGGCTCGATCGCGGTGACCGGCTCGGCCGTGCAGTGGCTGCGGGATCAGCTTGGGATCATCAGCGGAGCCAGTCAGAGCGAATCACTGGCCCGTCAGGTCGAGGACAACGGCGGCGTCTACTTCGTACCCGCGTTCTCCGGCCTGTTCGCCCCGTACTGGCGCTCTGATGCCCGCGGCGCGATCGTCGGGCTGTCGCGGTTCAACACCAATGCGCACCTGGCGCGGGCGACGTTGGAGGCCATCTGTTTCCAGAGCCGGGATGTGGCCGAGGCCATGGTCACCGACTCGGGAGTGAGCCTGGATGTGCTCAAGGTCGACGGCGGAGTCACGGCCAACGAACTGTGCATGCAGATCCAGGCCGATGTCCTGGGCGTACCGGTGAGCCGTCCCGTCGTGGCCGAGACGACCGCCATCGGTGCGGCCTACGCCGCCGGCCTCGCCGTCGGCTTCTGGCAGAGCACCGACGAACTGCGGGTCAAATGGAAGGAGGACAAGCGCTGGGAGCCGGTCTGGTCGGAGGACCAACGCGAGACTGCCTACGCTGCTTGGAAGAAGGCGGTCACCAGAACCTTCGATTGGGTCGACGTGGACTGACCGCCCGAATGGCATCTCCGGCGGTTTTTGCCCAAACCCCCACGTGGTTGTCGGTGTGCGCAGCTCGCTCGGGAGGTCACGCGTGTGAGGGCCCCCGCACTGTCCCCGCAGTTCTACGAGCACTCCCTGTAGCA
>JBPCPI010000004.1:0-7939 GCA_050999295.1 Geodermatophilaceae bacterium
GCGCCGTCCACTATTCCGTAGAGCCGCTTGTTGGCCGTGACCTCCTTGGCCGTCACGGTCCGCGCGACGACGTCGGTGGCCAACTCCCACGACGTCGTGGTCATCGAGCGCCCGACGTAGACCTCGACGATGCCGGTCGGATGAGCCAGTAGGACTTCGAACTCATCGCCGCCGCTGGCCCGCCACCAGCCGACCTCACGGGCAGCCGGACGGATGATCTCGCCGTCCAGCCCGATCAGCCAGGTCCGGGACTCGTAGGCCAGAAACGGCCGGCCGTCGTGGCTGAACCGGATCCACTGGCCGTAGTGGAAGCCCTCGATCGTCGGGTAGTCGCCCTGACCGACGCCAGTCCACTCGCCCAGCAGCGGCAGCAACGACAGGATTCCAGGGTGTACGTCCGGGCCGCTGCGTACGTCTGTGGTGTCGGCCGGGATAGGCAGGGCGGGAACAGGATTGGGATTCAACCTTGCGGTCCTTTGTAGACAGTCCAGGCGACTCGCAGCAGTAGCAGAGCACACACTGCGCACACCACCACGAACGCGATCGCCAGCGTCGTACCCACGACATCGAGACTAACTCTCCGCCGTCGTACGGGCCTGCCCCCGCGCCGCAAGTAACCCGGCGTCAGCTCAGCGAGATCGCGGCCTCGGTCAGGCCACGGTCGGCCACGACAGCCGCCTCACCGCGCCCGGCCGGCGACAGCGCACGCACCGTCCACGAACCTGGGGCGGCGAAGAACCGGTAGTCCCCGGTCGCACTGGTGACGACCTCCGCCGTGAACTCACCGGTCGCGTCGAGCAACCGGACGTAGGCCGCGGGCACCGGGGCGCCCGCGGACTCGACGACGCCCTGGATGACCGTCTGCGTGGTCAGATCCACGCCTTCCAGCCCGGCCCCGTTGGCCTTCTGCGCAGGAGCTCCACACATGTCCATCACCTACTTCGGATCGCCCAGTTCTTCGGATCGCCCAGTTCTTCGGATCGCCCAGTTCTTCGGGTCGCCTAGCTCTTCGGATCGCCTAGCTCGATCGGCACACCGACCAGCGAGCCGTACTCGGTCCAGGAGCCGTCATAGTTCTTGACGTTCTGATGCCCCAGCAGCTCCCGCAGCACGAACCAGGTGTGCGAGGAGCGCTCGCCGATCCGGCAGTAGGCGATCGTGTCCTTCGCGCCATCGATGCCGGCTTCGGCGTAGAGCTTGGTCAGCTCCTCGTCGGACTTGAACGTGCCGTCCTCGTTGGCCGCTTTGCTCCACGGGACGCTGATCGCGCCCGGGATGTGGCCCGGACGCTGCGCACCCTCCTGCGGCAGGTGCGCCGGAGCGACCAGCCGACCGGCGAACTCGTCGGGCGAGCGTACGTCGACGAGGTTCCGTTCGCCGATCACCGAGACGACCTCGTCGCGGAACGCGCGGATCGAGGTGTCCGGCTCCTTAGCCACGTACGACGTCGGCTCGCGGGTCACCTCGGCATCGGTGAGCTCGCGGGAGTCCAGCTCCCACTTCTTACGGCCGCCGTCGAGCAGCACGACATTCTCGTGGCCGTACAGCTTGAAGTACCAGTACGCGTAGGCGGCGAACCAGTTGTTGTTGCCGCCATAGAGCACGACGGTGTCGTCGTTGCCAATCCCCTTGGCGGACAACAGTTCCTCGAACTGCTCCTTGTTGACGAAGTCCCGGCGTACCGGGTCCTGCAGGTCGGACTTCCAGTCCAGCTTCACCGCCCCGGCGATGTGCCCCTTGTCGTAGGAGGTCGTGTCCTCGTCGACCTCGACGAAGACCAGGCCATCGTCGTTGCGGTGCTCTTCGGCCCAGTCGGCAGAGACCAGGACGTCATTGCGGCTCATAGCGGTCAAACTCCTTCGGTGGCGCGTACGGAGGTCGTACGCGTTGACGGTTGATGCGATGCGAAGCGGTGCACGGCTCGCTGCCCGAACAGGTACATCTCGCAACCCAGGCAGAAACCCGTGGTCGCGTTGAGCAGCGCGGCCGCCAGCGCGAATCCGGTCGCGATCGTCCCCACGACCGGTGCGCCGACCAGATACCCGATGCTGGCCACGGCGGCGAAGCCGAAGCCGACCAGCTGGGCGAAGCGAAGCGGTGACTGCGGCTCACGCCGTACCACCGGCCCTAGCTGCGGTGCGGCCAACGAGCGGAACGCGATGCCGTACGGCGAGTATCGCAGGCCGGCAAAGGCGCTGAGCGCGAAGACGGCCGTCTGGAACAACAGGATCCAGCCGCTGGACAACAGCAGTCCGGCGGCAAGGACGAACGAGGTGATCCACGCGATGAAGCGCGGGGCCCGGACGTCTACCTCCGGGGTGCCTTGCTGGCCGGTGGTGTGCAGAGTGCTGCGCCTATCGGCTTGCGGCTTTGTGCGGGTGACGGCGTCGCTGGACATGGAAGCCTCCTATGGACCGGACGGGGAAGATCGTCGGCGCGGGCCACTGAGGTTCGCCTGGGACTCGTCGGGAGCCCTCGAAGAGATCAGTGACCTTCTAGGAGGTCAGACACAGGCAGCAGCTGCCGAGGCGGCACAGATCTACTGTGCGGCGCGAGGTGAGCAGCCAACCCATGCCCGAACGGTACCAGCGCCTGGGGCTGCCGCCGACTCCTCCCCGTGTGGAGATCATCTGGTCGAGAGTCACCGGTGGTCGACCAGATCTGCCAGCGCGTGGCGGAGTTCGTTCTCCCGGGGCATTCCGGAGACTCGGTGCAGCGCGCGACCCTGGCCGTCCACGATCAGCACGGTCGGCGTACGCCGGATGTCGAGCGCCCGAACCGCGTCCAAGTGGTCCGCGACGTCGACCTCGGTGTGGGCGATCTCCGGATGGTCCTGCAGCACTCGCTGGACGAGGGCTCGGGCCTGCGGACAGACCGCGCAGTACTCGCCGGAGAATTGGACGACAGTGACCTGGTCGGACGCCAACGCGATCCCGGCGTCGGCCAGCGACGGCGCGCCGCCGAGGAAGCTGCCGCCCGGGCCCTTCCCTTGGCGGTTTTGGCCAAAACCGCCAGAGTGCCCGGGTTCTGGCGGCGCCGCGCTGCGCAGCCGACCGTCGAAGTGCCGGCGAAGGACGACGACAGCGGCGACCAGAACCAGCACGACAGCCAGTCCGAGCACTCCGACCATCTGTACGCCGTCCATCGGCAGTTCCGACCCCTTTCCCCACGTTATGCGCATAACGTCCCGATTTGCTGCCGCATTCCGCACGTTAATGCGCATAACGTCCGCGTGGGCGCTGCCCCCGCCCCGGCCGGGCCGAACCCTGGTCAGGCCGGCTGCTCGAGCACGATGTTGTCGCCCTCGGCCACGACCTGCAGCCCATCAGCGACGACCTGTATCCCGGTGAACACCAGGCCGAAGGGCAGGTCGGGAACGGGCAGGCTGATGTCGAGCAGATCGAGCACCACCGCAGTCACCTCGTCGGGTAACTCGGCGCCGAAGCCCTCGACATTGCTGGCCGACAGGACGACTTCATTGCCGACCAGAGCCAGTTCGGCCGTGGCCGCAACCGGGATGTCCTGGCCCAGCACCGACACGGTGGTCTCGACGTGCAGGCCTGCGCCGTCCCGGGTGACCGTCGCCCCGTCCAGCTGCTCGCCGATGTAGTCGAACGGGAAAGTGACCGTGCCGATCACCTTTTCGACCGGCACGACGGTCACCGAACCCGAGAGAACCGAGTCGAGTGGGACCTGGGCACCGAGCAGCTGGATGTCGGCGGTCGCCCCGGGTGGGAGTCCCAGGGCCGCGACATCGACCCCTACCCGGACCGAGTCGTAGCGACCGCGAAACGCCTGGGTCAGGAACGGGAACCCCTCGATGGAGATATCCGGTTCGGCCGGAAGCTGACCCTCCGCCGCGATCGCGTCGGCCAATTCGTTCTCACTGACCAGCACCAGGACGCGGTCAGCGGCCACGGCGATGCCGAGCAGCACGAGGAGAGAGATCAGGAGGACTCGCAAGGCGGCAGTCGACCTACCCGAGGACCCGAAGAGCCAGGAAGTACGCGACTGGCGCCGCGCCGGCCAGCGGGAGTATGGCCTGTAGCCAGGGAAGGGCCCAGTTGAACTGCCGGCGTTCGGCTGCGACGTAGGAGGCGGCCACCGCCAACAAGGCAGCGATCAGGCCGACGATTGCGCCGAGGATCGCCGCCCCCAGGCCCTCCAGCAGACCGTCAGGGCCAGACAGCGTGACCGCAGCGGCGATCGCCGTACCCACACTGAGCAGCAAGCCGAACAGACCGCGCGGTACGTCAGGGGTGATGCTCGCGATGGGCAGCAACCCATCGACCAGGTGCCCGGCCACGACGGCGCCGCCGGTCGCGGCGACTGTCGCGACGTATACCGCCGAGCCGTCCGTGACCCGGTAGAGCAGCAACAGGGCAGACATGCCGATCAGGGTGACCGCAAGCGCGCTAATTCCGGCCAACGACGCGGTGGCCAGGCGCCTGGGCAGCGAGCGCGTCAGTTGGTGCAGCAGCGCCGCGACGAAAGCCAGTCCCAGCACAGCGGCCAAGGGCGCGAGGTCCGGCTCGGCCTGAATGGCGAGTACCGAATCCGCGGTCACTGCGGTACCCGCGCCGATCACCAGGCAACCCACGTACCCCCGGATCCCGGTCGCTTGCGACCAAGCCGCGATGAGCCCGATCTGTAGCACCGCGACCGTCACGAGCAGCCCGGTCGGGCCGAACTGGCGGGGTGCCAGGATCAGCGCGCCGGTGGCGATCGCGGCCAGGACGCCGGCCGGCGCGTGGTGGCGCACGGGAACAACGTCGACACCGATCACCCGGGAATCGTCTCAGACCGGATGCGGCCGGTGAGATATCCTCGGCGCTTCGCAGCCTGCCGGTGCAGTCAGGCTCCCCGCGATCGGTGGAGATGCCGCATGCACATCGTTCTGATGACAGATGCCAGACAACCGACTGCCGAGGTCCTTCCCGCGCTCGGCCTGCTCAATCACCACGTCCGCGTCGTCCCAGCGCGGCTGGACAGCATGCTCAACGATGTAGCCGGCAACGAGGACGTCGTCATCGTCGATGCCCGGATGGACCTCGCCGGCGCGCGGACGCTGTGCAAGATGCTCTCCTCGACCGGGGTCGCCGCCGCACTGGTCGCGGTCCTGACCGACGGCGGACTCGTTGCCTTGTCACCGGACTGGGGTTGCGACGACGTCCTGCTGGACACCGCCGGCCCGGCCGAAGTCAACGCTCGGCTGCGCTGGGCATCCGATCGTCGGTTGGCCGCGGTCGCTCCGGTCGACGGGCCACAGAGCGGGCTGATCGAGGCCGGCGACATCTCCATCGACGAGCACACCTACGCCGCCAAGCTGCGGGGGCGTGCCCTCGACCTCACGTACAAGGAGTTCGAACTCCTGAAGTACCTTGCCGCGCATCCGGGCCGGGTCTTCTCACGCGCCCAGTTGCTGCAGGAAGTGTGGGGCTATGACTACTTCGGCGGCACCCGGACGGTCGATGTCCACATACGGCGGCTTCGCGCGAAGCTGGGCACCGACTTCGAGTCCTTGATTGGAACCGTTCGCAACGTGGGTTACAAGCTGGAAGCTCGCGAGGCCAGCAATTCCCAGCCGAACGCGCAGGCCGGTCCGGACAGCCGCCAAGCCCAGCGGGCGGACGAGGCCGAGCAGAGGGCCCGCCACAGCGGGTGACAGCGGCGGCGGAGAAGGTCTCGCAACTGGGACGGCTCAGCGAGTCGGAGGCGGCCGAGGTAGCCCGTCTCGTCGACGCGGTCGCCGACGCCGACGGCGTCAGCCCGGTCAACGAGCACGTCCTGCTGCACCTGCGCCATGGCGGGGACGTGGAGTCCTCCAACTTCTTGTTGCGGGCGGCCGACGGCACGCTGGCCGGGTACGCGCACTTGGATCCGACCGATCCGATCGCCGGACCGGCGGCCGAACTGGCGATTTCTCCCGATCACCGGGGGCAAGGACTGGGCCGGCTGCTGCTGCGAGTTGTCGAGCAGGCGAGCCCCGACGGGCGGCTCCGGCTGTGGGCACACGGCGCGCACTCCGGTGCCGAGGCGCTGGCCGTATCCGCCGGCTACAGCCGTACCAGGGTGCTGTGGCAGATGCGCAAATCCCTACTGGCACACCTGCCGCCGCTCGAGATCCCCGACGGTGCGCGGTTCCGGCAGTTCCAGCCGGGAAGCGATGAAGCCGCCTGGACTGCGTTGAACAACGCGGCCTTCGCCGAGCACCCCGACCAGGGTGGCTGGAGCGAGCAGGACATCCTGCTTCGGGAGAAGGAGCCCTGGTTCGACCCCGCCGGCTTCCTATTGGCCGAACGGGCCAGCTCGACCGACGAAGCCGGACTCGACGGCAAGCCGGATCTGCTCGGTTTCCACTGGACCAAGATCCACGGCTCGCTACCGGCTCAGCACGGCTCCGGCACCCACGCGCACGAGCCGATCGGCGAGGTGTACGTGCTGGGCGTACACCCCTCGGTGCGCGGCATGCGGCTAGGCCCGGCCCTGACGATCGCCGGCCTGCGCTACCTGCGCAGCCGTGGTCTGGGTCAGGTCATGCTCTATGTCGACGAGTCCAACACCGCCGCCATCTCGATCTATTCGGGACTGGGATTCACCCGCTGGGACACCGACGTCTCCTACACTCGCGACTAGCCCCCCCGCAGCGCGCTACCTGCCGCGTTCGTGCCGGCCGTTACCATTCCGTAATCGGTTCGGAGATGGGCACGCTGGGTTCATCCTACGTTCATCCACCGTCGTACAGCGCAACACCTGCCTCCACTTGTATCGCTCTTGGCCGCCGACAGCTGTCGGTGACCTCGATGTCGCAGGGCGCGTCTGCTCGGCGACTGGAACGAAGGCGACAGGTGTGACTAAGAGGCTTCGAGGACGAATGAGTGCCCTAGCGGCTGTGTCGGCGTTCGCGCTGGTGCTGACCTCCTGCGGGGGTGAGGATGCGGGTTCATCCGGTTCCGGGGATGGCGGCGCCGAGCAGCTCTCCGGCGAGGTGAAGGTCGACGGTTCGAGCACCGTCGCCCCGCTGAGCGAGGCTGCCGCTGCGCTGTACGCGGAGGAACAGCCGGATGTCAACGTCACGGTGGGCACCTCGGGCACCGGCGGCGGCTTCGAGAAGTTCTGCAACGGTGAGACCGACATCTCCGACGCATCCCGTCCGATCAAGGACGAGGAGATCGCTGCCTGCGAGGCCAACAGCATCACCTACGCCGAACTGATCGTGGCCAACGACGCCCTGACCGTCGTGGTGAACCCGGCAGTCGACTTCGTCGACTGCCTGACGGTCGAGCAACTCAGCACCATCTGGTCGTCCGGCTCCACGATCGCGAACTGGAACGAGGTGGACCCGAGCTTCCCCGATCTGCCGCTTGACCTGTACGGCGCTGGTACGGACTCCGGCACGTTCGACTACTTCACCGATGCGATCAACGGCGAAGAAGGCAACAGCCGGACCGACTACACGCCATCCGAGGACGACAACACGACCGTGCAGGGCGTGGCCGGCTCCGAAGGTGGGATGGGCTACTTCGGTTTCACCTACTATGAGGAGAACGCCGACACGCTCAAGGCCCTGGAGATCGATAACGGTGAAGGTTGCGTCGCCCCCAGCGTCGAGACCGCGCAGGACGGCAGCTATGCCCCGCTGTCCCGTCCACTGTTCATTTACCCCAGTGACAAGGGCGTTGAGCGGCCCGAGGTCCTCGATTTCATCAACTTCTACATCGAGAACATCGACGACATCGTGACCGAGGCGCAATACGTACCGCTCACTGACGAGCAAAAAGCCACCTTGGCCGAAGAGTTCGAAGCCCTGACCGGCTGATCCACCTTCCATGTCAGTGACCGAACTAGGGTCGAGGGGGGCACCGCACCCCAACACGGCGGGGGGGGGGGAGGGGGAGGCGCGGGGGGGGGGGGGGGGGTGGGGGAGGTGGTGTTTTGT